>CACYBV010000284.1 GCA_902772745.1 uncultured Eubacteriales bacterium | reverse complement strand
GCGGGGGCAATCAAAAACGGATATCTCTGTTATGATTTTACCGGAGGAAAGGGAGCGAAGGTTTCTTTTACTTATTTCGAGAAGTTCGGCGGTCCCGGATCAGACCTGGTGCGGGACGACCGGGAGCACGGCGAGATCATCGGACTGACGGATACGGTGATTCTGCCCGGCGGGACGATCCTGTACACGCCGTTCTGGTACCGCTGTTTCCGCTTTGTCCGGGTTCGGATCGAGTGCGGGGGGGGAAAGCGTTATCATGTCGGAGCCGCGCTTCAGGCGCACCGGGTATCCTTTGAATCCGTCAAAAACTTATGAAGGAAGCGATCCAAAGCTTCAGGCACTCTGGGACATCAGCCTGCGGACACTCGAAAACTGCATGATGGAAACCTATATGGACTGCCCTTATTACGAGCAGCTGCAGTTTGCGATGGATACCCGCCTGGAAGCCATATACACTTACGCAGTCGGCGGCGATACGCGTCTCGTGAAAAAAGCGCTGACAGATTTTCACTATGGGATGCAGCCCGAAGGGCTTACCACAGGAAAATACCCGTCCGCTTACCTGCAGATTCTGTCCACTTTTTCGCTGCACTACATTTATATGATGCAGGAGTATCTCGAGGAGACGGGAGATCTTGATTTTGTCCGGGAAATTGCCTGTGACGCAGACAGGATTCTGGATTATTATGACCGTCATATGGGACCGGACGGGCTTCTTCGGCGGCTTCAGTTCTGGAATTTCGTCGACTGGCAGGATCAGTGGCAGAAAAGCGCGGGAGCGCCGGAATGGAGCAGGAAATCCGGGATGAACTCTGCGCGTGGACAAAACTTCTGGACCTTCACTGCACCTGCTGTCCGGAAACCCCGAAAGGCGCGCGCTCCGACTGTCATGCCTGGTCGGCGCTCCCGCTGTACGTGCTCAGCACATAACAGAGCCGGAGCTCCGCCGGATGAAGGAATTCAGTCCAAAACGGCGTCGCAGACGCCTTTCAGATAAGCGGTGAAGTATGCTTCGCAGGCGTAATGTCCGCCGACCATGTCGATCAGGTGGTCGTTCATGATGCAGCCGTCGAAATCGACTTCTTTCAGGACTTTCATGACCCGGATCAGGTTGTAATAGCCTGCATCCGGGAATGTTTCGTTAAAGCCGCCGGGCGCTGAAAGCGGCGCAGTGACATTGCGCATATGAAGTTTGAAAAGCTTTTTCCTTTCGGCAAGCCAGCGGATGAAGTCCTCAACGGAAAGGCCCATTGCGTCTCCGCCTTCAAGCCAGCATCCGACGCAGAGGCAGCAGCCGATATTCGGGCTGTCAGCGATCTCCAGCGCCCTGCGGTAGCCTTCGAAATTGCCGAAAATGCAGCGCGGAACGCCTGCCATGGTATAAACCGGCGGATCATCCGGATGGATGCCGATGTACACGCCGCTTTCCTCTGCGACAGGCACAACCTGCCGGATGAAATACCCGTAGTTTTCCCAGAGTTCCTCCTCGCTGTACATCCTGCCATGGGAAAGCGGCCAGGAAAAGTCGCCGAATGCGATGGTATGACTCGGGCTTTCCAGATCCAGCCCGCCCGCCGTCGCATTGCCGCGGACTTCCCGCCGGAAATCGCTCCGCCAGATGCCGTTGCCCATATGCGCGTATGTTGCATAATGAATTCCCGCTTTTCCGAGATCACGGATGTACTGGAGATAACGCGCGATGTATTCGTCGCGGTCCGGCAGTCCGAGCGTAACGGAAGGCATGTTGTGCAGCTGATCGTTCGCGAGCCGGTAAATCTTGAGTCCGCGCTTCAAAAGCTCGTCCTTCATTTCTTCATAGCACGCCGCATTCTGTTCCGGCACCTGGTGCGAGCCGACCATGACCCATTCAACCCCGATCTGCTTCAGAAAATCGATACCCTTTTCGTCAAAGCGCAGCTTTCCGTTTACGCGTTCTACTTTTCCTTCCAGCTTGGTTCCTACCTGGATGCCGGGCTTCGAATTGAAATATCCGGGGACACACTGCATCGGATACTGATTCATTGATATTTCCTCCGTTCTTTCGGTCTTACCGGAAGCATAGCATGAGGAATGTTTTTTGTCAAAGACTGAAGCCCGGTTTCGTTGAATTTGCAGAGCTTTTGTGATATGATCGTTACGGAATATGAATTTGAAACCCTGATCCGGCTGTCTCCTGATACAGATGAAAATTGGCTGACCGCTCAAAAGAGCAGTCAGCCTGAAAGCAGGGACACGAACCTGATGCAATACAGTTAATATTCTAAAAGGAGGAAGAATACAATGCCTGTCCGCAATTACCGGGAATTGGAAACAGACATAGAAGTCAGAAACGCGTATAAAGCCCAAATAACGCCGCAGGACAAATTTGCTTATTATATCAACTATTCCGCCAGAAACAAGCTGATTGAAAACAGCGGTGAATTCATCCCGGAAAAAGATCGCATGGAGCTCGGCATGATTCCGGATGACGACATAAGCGCCGAGAAAAGAGATATCTCAGACTTCCAGAAAAGCATGTCCGACAAGCTGAAGGAAAACCTGATATTATCGCTCTACAGGGATTTTTTCGCTGAGAATAATAAGGACAGTGTCAGTATCAGCCGCTGTGCGGATTTCTTTGGATTTCTTGGCAGCATCGACGCTAAATATATGACGGAAATGGGGGATCATTATGACGAGATGGCGAAGCTGATTCCCCTGAACGGAAATACACCGGAGGAAATCGACGCCAAGACGAAATACCTGATTCGAAACGGAAATGCAAAGACCAGCGTAGAGGCCGGCGACGTGCAGTTCCTGAAACAGAATCTTGAGGATATCTTTTTTTCAAACGCTGCGTTTGCTGTTACAACCAGGGATAAAAACGGAAATGAAAAACGCGTCGATACAAAGCTCGACCTGAAACTTGAAAACTATCTTCTCGGTGAAATACAGAAGAATATGAATGGCAGTCTGAACGATCTTCTGACTGCCATGAAGATCACGGATCCGGAGGAAAAACGGCGCTTTTCGGATGCAATCGGATGCAAAATCAACGATAACATGACTGCGGTCCAGGAAAAACTCCGTGAAACACAGATGGGTTTTTATGATACCATGTTTATGGAACTGAAAAATTCCTGGAAGAACCAGGGTCTGAAAAAGACACTCGGAAGCATGAATCGCGAGGAGCTCATTGCCTTCAAGCGAGGCCGCGATGCCATGAAGCAGGATATAAACGACAGGAAATACAGGAACTGGTGGAGGGACGAGGGCGAAGACCTGTTCCACGACCTGCAGTATCAGTCCTATAAGAAATCCTTTGACAGCTGCAACAGGATCATACACCGCGTGAAACCGATCGGCGCCCGGACGCCGCAGAACGATATGGCCATCAGTTTCGGCCATCTCGACAGCATTGAGACCGGTCCGGACCTGAAGCGCCTGCATACGGTGAGTGATGCGGATAAGCGTGAAAAAGCAAACAGGGAAGCACGGGCGGAGGCGGACAGGAAATATGAAGCATATATCCGGAACCATGCAGGCGCAAGGAATATCAGCGGTCAGTACGAAAAAGACCTGGAAATGTTCTCTAAGGCAGCTGCGGCGGTGATTTTGAAGGACTCCCGCTTTCGGAATGAATACGACCTCAGTAAGATCCACAAGACAGCTGAAAAACTGCGCAATACCAATATCCTGAAAAATCTGAGTGAAGAAGAGATCCGGGATGCGCTGCAGTCTCCGGAACGTGTGCCCGGACTCCTGTCTGAGCAGGTCCAGACGCTCTATAAGCCTGAAAATACGCATGCGGTAATCCAGGAAATGAGAAACCTCGGCAAATATATGATGAGTCCGAGAGAACGCTCGGAAGAATACAACAACCTTGCGGCTTCCGTGAAGAAGCTGGGGCGGGTCAATTTGAACAACGCCAATGACCCGGCTGTGGAACAGGAAGCGACCGCAGCAGGATTTGAAGTGCTTCAGGCAGTCGAAGACTACACAAAAGGCAAGAAGAGCGTACGGGGCTCCAATGACGGAAACGAGCGCTTTAACAATGCGCTGGATGCGCTGGGGATCCTCTATAAAAGCGTGCCCGGTATGCGGCCGGAAATCAACCGGCTGGTTGCCAGGATCAATAAAGTGCGCGGCTCCGAAGATCCGGAACACAAAAACCATGTAGATATCCGGGAATACGGGAGCGGGCGTGCAAAACAGGCAAAGCAGGCCCGTGTGAGAAAGACGGAAGGCATTGCTGAAAACAAACAGGATGAGAAGAACAAAGCAAATGAACTCCTGCTCTGATTTGCGTACTGCATCAGGGATACCCGGCTGGAGTATGCGATTATCCGGCTGATCGGAACGGAAAAACGATTCAGGAAATCAGCGAGCTTTGTGCAGTTCTGCTTGAGGAATTATTTCAGCAAAAAACAGAGAAGGAGCATGGTTTTCATGATTTATTTTGATATGGACGGAACGCTTGCGGATTTTGAGGGCGGGGTCCGCGATATCTGCGGATTATGCGCCTCGGACAAGGATCACCCGAACGAGGGACAGGATGATCTCATGTGGGAAGGAATACGGAAAGCCGGGGATTTCTACTACCGGCTGAAGCCGCTGCCCGGAGCGATCGAGCTGTTCAGAAAAGTCTACGAAATCTACGGTGACGAGTGCCGCATCCTTACGGGCATCCCGAGCGAACGCCGCGGGATTGTCACAGCGGTGGAAGATAAAAAGAACTGGGTCCGGGATATGATCGGACCGGAAGTGATTGTCATTGTGTGCCCGCGGAAGGAAAAACAGCTCTATGCGACGGACAACGGCGAGCCCTGCGTCCTGATTGATGATCTCCGGAAAACAATCCGGGAGTGGGAAGCGGACGGCGGTATCGGAATCCTGTTCACAAACGCGGAGGACGCGGAAAAACAGCTTCGGGAGAATGAAATCCTGTGATGATAATATCAGTAAAGTTGTCAGAAAAACAGCGGATGAACCCTTCCGGTAAGCGGATTCAGAAGCAGGGAAACAGAATATGAAGAATACAGGAAAGGAAGACAGCCTCTCTGAAACCGGGAGAGGCTGTCCTTCTTTGCGGGAACCAGGAGGATATATGATTCCGGAATAATTTTAAGCGGACCGTTCATAAATGATCAGAACCCAAGACCCGGGCGGTGTCCCATGGGATAGTGCCGGTCGATGATGCCGAAGTTTACCATCATAAAATCATCTGCAAGTTCGATCCAGCGGTCGGTGCCCACAGTGCCCATATGTTCGTGGATATCCTTGTCTTCGCCCCGGGCAGTTCCGAAACCGTGCGGCGTATCCGCAAAGACATGGAGTTCGAGATCAATCTCGGGATGCTCCTTCATCATCTCAAAGAAGCGGCCGAAGGAATGACGGCCCAGAGCGGGATTCAGCATCAGATGATCCTTGGCGCCGACTGCGAAGAACATGGCGGGAAGATGCTGGTTTTTGGTATCCCCAAGACCGAAACCGCCGTAGATGGGCATTGCCACCTTATAATCCGCGTCCACGGCGTCTATTTCATCCGGTACATAGTCAGGATACAGCTTCGTCGGAAGCTCATGACCATAGAATTCCTCGAGCTGGCCGATGATGGTTCCGCCGCCGCCGGAAAAACCGGCTGCTGCGATGTTCTCAATAGCACCAATGCCCTTTTCGGCGGCATAATATTTCAGATAACGGACCGCACGCTGCAGATCGATAAAGCAGTCCTCCTTTGCCCAGGGCTGGAGACGGCGCTGGAGTACAAAAGCATTATAGCCCATCTGGTTGAAAGCTTTGGCGATCGCATAGCCTTCACTCTGATTCCAGCGCTGGCTGTATCCGCCGCCGGCGATCGCGATCAGGTTGCCCTTTACGCGCGCCTGATCTTTCAGGAGATAGGGAATGAGGAAAGGCCTGAAGGAGGGGTAATCAAATTCGTAGAAAAAGTCCGCGTCAGCGACATCCTTCGACTGAGGCATCTGGTCTCCCCAGAGGTACCAGCAGGTCTCCTCGGGATCGCAGAGCTGCACGAGGTCTTTTGCGGCAGCTTCGGCTTTCTCAAGTACGGCGATACTGTCCTCCAAAGTACAGTGCCGGCCTTCCATCTCAAAGACCAGCCGGATGGCATGACGGAAGAAGGGAAGGAAGCTGTCCCAGTCAAATGCCGTCGGACGGGCCATCAGGTATTTGATGCGCTCAGCCCGCTTCATGTAGGCAGCAGCCTGCGCTTTGTCCTCTTCGGTCCAGGCCGTCCATCCCGCATAGTAGACGGCATCGCCGTTCACGTCCGGTTCCACCCTGGTGATGCATTCTGGTTCTTTGTACCAGCCGGTCATCTTGTATCCTTTACGGAGCAGGTTCGGTACGCGCTTTTCCTGCAATGCGCGGAAAATCCCGTAGCCTTCACCGGAGAACCCGCTCTGGGTATTTCCTTCATAGTTCAGATCATAGTTCGGCATATAAATTTACCTCCATTTCCGGCCTGCTGCAGGCCTTTATGATTCCACTGGGTTACTGAGAAACTCAGAAGGGTGTGGCAAAGAGGGTCGGAAAAAGTATGTCGTGATCCTTCCTTTTTGTTTCCTGCTATGATTTAGAATAACAGGGTTTC
>CACYBV010000283.1 GCA_902772745.1 uncultured Eubacteriales bacterium | reverse complement strand
GGTTGTTGAGGCAAGTTCCGAACCGACGCCGTTAAAGGACTTCGCATAGGTATAGACCAGCGGAACCGTGCAGTTTCCGGCGACGCCGTTGAAGAACGTGATCAGGATCAGGAAAATGAATACCCAGTTCCAGATCGGCTCCTTCTTTTCGGTACTTGTTATCGGTTTTTCACTCATAAAAGCTCCTTTTCATCTTACGAGGCCGAAGTCCTGAGTCCGTCGGCCTCCTCCCCAGTCTTACAGTGCATGGCGCTTCAGCGGCAGCAGTTCATCGAGCGCCTTCTGCGCATACTCGTTCCAGAGCCTGAAGTCGTGGTCTCCGCCTTCGACGAGGATGAAATTCAGCGGAAGGCCGAGCTTTTGCATGGCTTCGACATCGCCCTCGACGCGCTTCCGAATGAATTCTTCGGAACCTAAAACGATCGTAAAATCAGGCATCGCGACGCCGTTTGCAAGGTGGCGCTCCGTGACCGCACGAAGATCGAACTCGGAGCCGGGAATCTCGGAACTTGGCCCGAAAGAGGTACAGAAAAGCGGGAAATGATTCTTAAAATGATCGCCCTCCAGTTCCTCCATCAGCGTCTCGGGGCAAAAGGTCATGCCGATGCCTCCTGACATGTCGATGCAGGCTGCGTAATTCTCCGGATGGTTGACCGCCATTCCGAGCGCGGCATTTCCGCCCATCGCATAACCCATGATAAAATTGTCTTCGCGGGCCGGGCTGGAGGGGAACATGGTCTGGATCACGACCGGAAGCTCCTCGCAGACAAAGTCCATGTACCGGACGCCGTAGCGGGTATTGATGCCGAAACTGTTCGAGATGTTCGGGGTGACAAGCATGACGTGATTCCGCTCCGCCGCCTCCTCGACGTTTGTGAAACGGTAGGTCAGGGTATCGTCGTCTCCGCCGCCGTGTATCAGGTAGACGGTCTGGAACTTCATGCCCGGGCGATAAATCTTCTTCGAGTCCCTGCGGTCGATCGGGTTTGCCTTTCCGTGGAAAAAGTCAATGTCGCAGCGGTATTCGTTCGTCGGGATGACGACTGTCACGTCGACATAGCGGCCGATCGCCTCGGAACGGTAATTGAATCTGAATTTCATTTAAACCTCCCTTGTGATGTGGATTCAGTTGCGTTTTCTGTCATCCCGGGCGAACGGAGTGAGGCCGGGAGATCCCGCCCGGAAAAGAATGCCTTTCATTGCGGGATGCTTCCGCTCCGGCCTGCGGACTTCGTTCGGAATGACATCGTTTTTACAGTACGATCGTCTCGCCCGGATTAACCGTATAAGAGCCGGTAAAGCCTCTCCTGAAGCTCACGGGAATCGCGGTCGGATTGTAAATCATATCGCCGTCCGCCGAATACTCAAGAGAGCGGAATGCATTCACATAGTCCGCGATCTCGATGTTGGTCGCAAACCAGATGCCTTCGTCATGCTCGCGCACATATCTGCAGAGCTCCTCGATCCTGTCCCAGCTGTCGTTGAAGGCGAATTCATAGGAATGTCCCCAGAGATAGAAAAGCTTCTTCATAAAGCCGAAGCCTCTTTTCGGTGAATTGTCGCAGAAGTCCGCGAGAAGCTCCATCACGTTTTCGTCGTTGTGATGCGCCGTGCCCTTCCATTCGAAGAAATCCTCCGGAATCGTGAACTTTCCGGTCGTTTCCACAACGCGGGCGTAGTGATAGCCTGCAAGCCGGAGGATTTCCTTCACCTCGTCGCTGTAGATTCCGAAAGGATAGGCGTAGCCGCGGACCATTTTCCCGGAAATGCGCTCCAGGTTCGCGCGGTCCTCGATCGTCTCGTACAGGAAATGCGCCGATCCGATGCCGGTCGGGCTGGCGTGGGTGAATCCGTGGCCGGCGATCTCATGGCCCTTGTAGAGCTCCGGAACTTCCGACTCGTCGATCACGCTGATATCGACCTTCATGAAGGAATCCGGCTTCGGAGTTCTGTCCAGCCCGAAGAAACCGGAGTTCAGATTGAAGGTGCCCCGGATTCCGTATTTGTTCAGTATTTCGATAAAGCGCCGGTCATGGATCGTGCCGTCGTCATAGCTTGTCGTAAAGGCTTTTGTTTTCCCGCCCGGGAAAATGATGTCGTCCGCAAAACCGGATGTGCGTGGTTTCATTTTGCTGCTCCTTTCGTCTTTCTGCCGTCCCGGACAAGCCGATCAGCAGGCATCCGGATTTCCGATTCGGATCATGCGGACTTATGCAGGTCCGGATCCCTTTCGGAAATCGATATCCGGGGAGGATTCCTCCAGCTGCTTCGCCCGGCCGGGATGGCAGATCATGGTACTTTTCATTTGAATAAGTAGGGCATGTAGTTCCATACATGATGGTACACTTCCTCATAGGCGTGCACCGCGTCTTCCTTAACCTCGAAATGCAGATTGCCCTGTGCGGGATCCTCGGAGAATTCGAAGTATTCGGGGTATTTTTCCTTCATTGCATCAAGCTGCGGCTCGAGGTTTGTGAGACCCGCATCCTTCGATCCTGTGCCCACAAAGAGTTTGAAATCGTCCTTCGTGAAACCGAGGGACTTCACCTTTTCCGCCAGGAGATCCGCGGTACGATCCGGCGCGAGCCGTCCGCCCATCGGCTGAACTGCCCAGCAGTCGCCGGACATCGGGATGAACTCCGAAACAATGTCCAGATGATAGAGGAACACGTACCAGGTTGTCGCGCCGCCCATCGAGAAGCCGCCGAACGCGCGGTGTGCGCGGGTCTTTTTCAGGTTTTCCTCCGACACGTCCCGCTCTGCATAGGTATGGAAGCGGCTTTCAATCAGGGGAACCAGGTCGTTTGTGAACTCTTCCTGGAAATGCTTTACATTATTGTCTTCCCAGGAGGCGTCGATGCCCTTGATCCGCGCCTGGGCGGGGGTGAGGCTGTAGAAGGTCGGGAACACGACGATGAAGGGCTCCGCGAGCTTTTCATTGAACGCACGGTCCAGCGCGTTCTTAATCTGCGAGCAGTCGGTCCAGGCGTCCGGATTTCCGCCGCCGCCGTGCATCAGATAGAGAATATTGTAAGGCTTTTTGTCATCATAATCATAGGGCAGATAGACAAGCGCGTACTTGTACCAGGGCTTTCCTTCGACATCCTTCGTCGTGTAATCCACACGGGTGAGGCGTCCTCTGTAATCCACGTCTTTCCAAACATGAAGATTCATAACAGTATTCCTCCTTCTCTTTTTTGCGGGGTTCGTCAGCCCCTCTGTTTTCAGGACTGCAGCACTTTTCCTCTGTGAAAGCAGCCGGGCGGGATGACCGGTGACTTACTTTTTCGGCGCCTTGGTGACAAAGCTCCCGATAAAGGAATAGTCCTGCGGCATCACGGTTCCCTTGAAGATGTCCTTAATCAGGTCTGCCATGAAGCAGGAAAGTTCCGCGAAATGATCCGTCACATAGACGACATCGTTGCAGACCGAGACGTGCAGGTTGAAGAGATACCGGCAGAACCATTCGACGGAGACGAGAAGCTCGCCGTTTCTGTGAAGCGCTTCGCAGTACATCTGCCGCATCGTGTCGTCGATTGCGCAGCAGATCGAGCCCCGGGCAAACTGCAGCTCTCTTCCGTCCGGAAGAATCACTTCTGCAGAAAGTGTATCCTCTGACGGCCGGTACTCCGCCCCGAACATTTCCGACAGGAAGCGGAGCGGCACTAAGAGGTAATCGCCCCGGACGATCTGCCCGCCCTGAAGGCCGTGGTATTTCAGCTTCTGCCACTGAACAGGGGCGGCTGACAGATCGCAGACCCGGTTTTCAAACCAGGCCTTCGCGGTTCCCGCGGTAAAAGCCGCTGCGAAGGCATCTCCCTTCCGCGGGAGTATTCCATCTTCGCAGACTACCGTTCCGTCCGCTTCCTTTCGCACGCCGGAGAAGAGGTAATCCCAGTACAGGAAAGCCTCATCGAGCGTCTGGCCGTGGTCGCGGTTCTTAATGTCCACATAGACAAGATCCGCTTTTTTGCCCTTGAAAAATGCAAAGTTGTCTTCGCCGACGATACTGATTTCCGGTATTTCGTCACATTCATTCACCTTCATCCAGTATGCGCGGGACATCTTGTTCGCGGTGAATTCGTCATAAATCTTTCCCGGAGGAAGTCCGTTCACCTCAGGACGCGATTCCCAGATCGCCATCGGTCCGCCGAAGTTCTGGACTTTTCCGTCCGGATCGAAAAGCTTGTCGGGCTGGGTCGGTCCGCCGGAACCGGCCGCGCCGGCGAGCACAGATCCGTAGTATTTGCAGAACTGCTGGGTCATCACATTGCCCATCGACATGCCCTGCATGAAAATGCGGCCCGGGTCGATGTTATAATCCGCCTGCATCCGTTCAATCAGGCTTTTCACCATGTTGAGGTCGTGGTTTTCACGGTAGTCCGCAGGCGCGAGCGCGATTGGAAGGCCGTCGACATCTTCTTCCGAGAGGCCGTCGAATACGCCCTCGACCGTCCACATACGCGCTTCATGCGCATCCGGGAAAACGCAGATAAAGCCCTCGCGGTC
>CACYBV010000282.1 GCA_902772745.1 uncultured Eubacteriales bacterium | reverse complement strand
TCTTCCGACCAGTTCATCCTTCCGGCGGCGCTCTGTACGGACAGCGGCCTGTCCAGCACCTGCCGGATTTCGGCATAATTCTCATCATGAAGGATCAGGTCGTACAACTGCTCGCCAACGGTTTCGCTTTCCCTTCCTTCAGGCAGGAATTCTTTCAGGTATGCGGATAAAGCCTCATCGTCCTCTCCGCCGGCAAGTATTTTCGCCGCTGTCTGATAGAAACCTGAAGGAAGCCTTTTCTTTTCCCTTTCCGGCTCCGGCTTATAGCGGAAAGCGCGGATAATATTCTCCTTTGCGAAAAAACTGTCGCAAAGATTACAGCCGAAGGCGGCCACTTCCGCGTCGGAATCCCTGTCGCCCAGCGTTGCGCTTGTCAGGATATACTGTATCCTGTCGTTCTGCAGCGTGGCTTTCAGTCTGCGCAGCAGCATGCCGACCTCGATACCCGAGCTGCCGTTATATACATGCGCTTCATCCAGAATGACAAAGCGCCATTTGTCCGCGTGCGCCTCGTTGAAAAAAATACTGTCCCCCGGTCTCACCATCAGGTATTCCAGCATGGCATAGTTGGTTACAAGGATATGGGGAATGCATTCACGGATCTGCCGGCGGGAAATCAGCTCGTTCGGAAGCGGTACACAGCCGTTCAGCTCCTTGTAATCAGCCAGCGCGTCTTCCGGCTTTTCACGGGTCTGGCCGGTATAGCTGCCGAAGGTGATTTCGGGGCAGTCCGCGAGAAGCTCCCGCAGGCGTTCGATCTGGTCGTTCGCAAGGGCATTCATCGGATAGACCAGCAGCGCGCGAACACCCTCGTCGAGCGTTCCCTGTTCTTTTTCCCGCAGCAGCTCGTTCAGCACGGGGATCAGGAAACACTCTGTCTTTCCGGAGCCGGTACCGGTGGATACGATCAGGTTCTCTCCTGCTTTCACCTTCCGGAAAGCGGCTTCCTGGTGTTTGTACAGCGGACGGGTCAGAGGCATATGAATCCTGCGGAAGCCGGGAGCAATCTCTCCGTCCGCAATCAGCTCCTCTATGCTTTTTCCCTTCACGAATGAATCGGATACATCCAGAAAAGGGCCTGCCGCCAGGCTCTTTCTGTCCGAAAGCATCTGATGAAACTGACGGTTATAGTCCGGATCATCGATGGAGAAAATGGTTTTCAGATATCTCCTGTACTTGTCATAGATGTGAGCGGATGCCGTAACTGGTGAAAATGCCATGCCAGATATCCTCCGTCAGTTGATCAGATGCTGTATCCGGCCTTGCGAAGTCCGTAGATACATTCCTCGATACTTCTTCTGCCCAGATTCCTGATTCCCATGAGTCCCTTCTGGGTGAATGCCTGCTCGTACAGATCTGTCGAAGTTTCAATTTTTCCGCGGATGAGAGCGTTCACGGTCTGCAAGGACAGTCCGAGCTGCGCGACAGGTCTGCACAGCGGGTCCCGCCCGCGCTCGAATGACTTTTGGGCCATGATCCGTTTCTCCGCCTGCAGGCGCAGCGCCCGGTTCTCCCGTTCGACCTCGATCATTTTATCCAGGCCCAGCGGCTTTTCTATGAAGCTGATCCGGAACATGTAGTCATCTTCCAGCAGGTAACGGAACCTGCGGTATTTGAAGATGCCGGTGACCGTCCTGTCTTCATCCTTGCGCATAATATACCGATCGTTGTCATAAATAAAGGACTCCTCATCCCCGTACTCATCCAGTATGAAGAGGTAGGCTTTGGACAGTTCTTCCGGATCCGGGATCCGGATGCACGCTTCATAGTCATTACGGTATTCACCGGTTCCGTCCGCCGTCACCACCAAATGCCCGGCATAGCAGCCTTTTCCCAGGTTTTTCATCGGCCGCAGATCGTACAGCCGGTACACCCGTTTCAGGCGGAGATAGGAGTCGGCGCCTTTATCCTCCAGGTGAGTGATTTCGATATGCCTGCTGCTCAGGTCGGTCGGGTTTATCAGCTTTGTGGACTGCGTGCCAAGCAGTTCATATACAGTATCATCGAAGCCGAAGCCGTCGTCATCATCCGTCTCGTATACATCCGTCCTGTAGATCCCGTTGCGGATCTCCGTATGGATGGACAGCCTCCCGTTTTCAATCGGCTCCTTTTCTTTCAGCAGTTCATCCCCGTACCACACATCCGCGTAATACTGCGCCTTGCCGTGTATATCGAATTCCCCGTTGATGACGTCGTTGGCGTAATCGGCTTTCAGGATTGCGGAGATGAAAACACTCCTGGTATAGATATTCAGGAATTTGACGGGTTTATCCATTCCGGGAACCTGGATATACAGCCTTCTGACAGCGACCCGCTTACCGTAATACGATGCGAAGGGATTCAGGTCACAGACAAAAAGATTCCGTTCCTTCGACCTCTGGTAATTGATGATATGCTGCTCGTCATCCTCGT
>CACYBV010000281.1 GCA_902772745.1 uncultured Eubacteriales bacterium | reverse complement strand
GAAAAGCAGGATCATGCACACGAACATCAGCGGTGCGGCAAAAAGGACCCATGGCCGCGCTTTCCCCTGCCGGGACTTTGTACGGTCGACAATCATGCCCATGATAATAAAAGTCAGGACGTCCAGAACTTTTGCGACAATCGGGAACAGCGAAATAAACATGCCGCCCCAGATCGCGCTGATTTTGAGCACATCCGTGTAGTACACGTTGAGATAATTCGTGAGGATCGCATTCATCACCATGACAGCGATTGGACCCATGAAAAAACCGAGGACCTTTTCCCGGCCGGTGATTTTCTCCTCAGGGACGCGGCTGTCAAAGATTTTTGCGGAGAGAAGTCCTTTTTTCATGCCGGATTCCCTCCCTTTCCGTCGGAATCAGATGCAGCTTCTTCGAGAAGCTTCCGCAGTTCTGCGAGAAGCTCCTGTTCTTCGGCGCCGTATTTCTTCATTCCGTATTTTGTGAACAGCGGCCGGAGATACAGCGTAATCGTACATCCGAAAATCCCGAGCATCAGCAGGATCGCAAAGAGTACCTGCTGATGATAATGCAGTGCTGCGAAAGACAGGCCGATCAGCGCAGCACCGGCCATTCCGACGAGGACGACCCGCTTCAGGTAGTAAACCCGGACTTTTCCGTCGATTTCCTTTATTTTCTCGAAAACCTGTGAGGCTTTCTGATATCTTTCATCCTTTGGCCGTTTTGGATCCTCCGGATGGAAAATAAACTCCATGTCTCCGTGCTCCGGATGCTCTTCCCCGATAATCCGGTAACCAAATGCCTCGCAGTATTCCCGGACAAGCGCTTCCCGTTCCGGCGGGACAGTAACGCGCAGGATTTCTGACTCATTCATGCGCTCAGGCATTTCATACCCCCTTCTGAATAAACTTCCCGTTAATTTCATCCGATGCTGCGGCCAAGACCGCTTTCACATCGTTTTTCTCCCTGTCTGCCATGAATTATACTGCAGCGGAAAGGAAAGCGGCAATCATCAGCTTATCCGGCAATGTTTGGAAATTGAACAGATTTTGCAGCTCTGTACAGAAAGCAGACACTATGACGATAATTGATTTTTCCGTTGCCGGCCTCTTGCCCGCACCGGACTTTTGTGATACAATGAGGCTATGCTCGGAGGGCAAATCATTCGATTGAAATGAAGCGCCGGATAAGGCACAGGCTGAAATGCCTGCAGCTTTATCCGGCGTCTGGCTTGAAGGAGGGAGTATGGAAATCAGGAAACTGGAACACTGGGAAGAGTGGTTTGAAAGCGACCGGATCATCGGAACGTCTTTCCTGCACGGCTGGGATGAGAAAAGATCCGAAGAGCTGTTTCGGAAGCAGGGCAGCGGCGAAGAACCGCGGGATGAAGAAGCCTGGGGCCTGTTTGATGAAAGCAGCCGGATGCAGACCAGTTTTGTCACATCCACCCGGAAGGTTTTTTACGAAGGATCGGTCATCCCGGTGAGTGAAGTCAATATGGTCGCATCCCTTCCGGAAGCGCGCGGTCACGGCGGCGTCCGTGCCCTGATGGCTGCGGTGCTTCGGGACTTTAAGGCACGCGGTGATCTCTTTGCAGTGCTTCACCCCTTTTCCTTTGCTTTTTACCGGAAGTACGGTTTTGATCTGGTGACAGAACGCCTGACACAGAAATTCCCCGTCGAAGAGCTTCGGAATTTCAGCTGCAGAATGGATGTCCGGCAGGCAAGATCCGAAAGCGAAGTCCCGGCGCTTCTTGCGCTGTATGAACGCTGCGTCCATGACAAAAACCTGGCGGATGTGCGGACAGAGAAAGACTTCGTTTACCGCGGCAACGGCGAATACGGCGCTGCGAGCTGGCTGCAAAAAGGCCAGAGTTACATGTACATTTTTTCGGATGCCCGGGGCGATCACGCTTATCTCAAGTTCATCTTTGAACCCGGACCGGACGGCCCTTTCACGGGCGATCTTCGCGCAAACGAGCTGGTTTTCGACAGTCCGGAGGCGTTTTTCTCCGTACTCGGATTTATTTACGGTCTTCGTGCAAAGCTGAAGCAGGTAATCCTCGAAGTCCCGGAAGATATCCATATGGCATTCCTGCTTCCGGAATGTGATCATGCCGAAGAAACGCTCGGCGGCCACCTGATGGGCAGGGTCCTGGATGTGAAAAGCGTCCTGGAACGGATGAAACAGCCGGAAAGAAACGGATCTTACGTGCTCCGGGTGGAAGACTCCTTCCTTCCCGAAGTCGGCGGGACCTTTGAAGTCATGTACCGCAGCCGGCAGGCGGTATCGGTCGCCCGAACCGACCAGGTGCCGGATCTCACTGTCAGCATCCAGACTTTCTCCCAGCTTTCTCTGGGACTGTACGGCCTCCCCGGCGCATTGTACCGTCCGGGAACGGTACTGGCAGGGAAGAAAGAGGTGCTTGAACGCGTCTTTACCCGGAAGATCATCTGCGCGGGATAAACCGCGGTGCACTGACGCATCCGGGGTTTCAGCACAAAGAAAAAGAACGGCTTTGCCGTTCTTTTTCTTTGCGTTTATTCCTCTCCGCCGATGTACCACAGCCGGTCGGACAGGTATTTTTCAGGAAGGGGAATCCATTCTCCGGCGCTGGATTCGATATACCAGACCCCTTCCTCATATTCCATCCAGCCGAAATCACCGAAATCCGAGGAAATCCCTTCGTACCAGTACTGCCAGAGGTTCGGCGCTACGTCGGTATTGTACCAGAGCCAGCAGTCCGATTCCTTCTCATAGTAGCTTTCATAACCGTAATCCCAGCTCATCTGCCGGTTCGAGTCCGACTTCTCCTGCACGATTGTATAAGAACCGTCCGGTTCCGCACGCAGGTATACGGTTTTCCCGAAGATATCAACGTTGCTCGCCGCGCCGCCCGGATCCTCTCCGCCATCCAGAGCTCTCTCGGCGGCTTTGCTGGACTCCTCCGCCTTTTCCTTATGAAGCTCGTAAAATCCCAGCCCGATAAAGGAGGCCAGGGCCGCCGTAACGATGATCAGGATCCGCAGTAATTTTGAGCGGCTGCTGCGCTTCCGCGCGCTTTCCGCGCTTGTATAGTTCGGGTCCTGCGTATAGGTATCGATCGGCGTCAGAAAATTTTCTATACCGATATTCGCGGTACAGCTCGGGCATTTCAGGGCTTCGCCGTCACGGAAACTGATCTGAAAAGTGCTCTGGCAGTAAGGACACTTGCAGAGGACCTTCTGGTACATGCCGTTCCTGCGGAAGACTACATTGTCGTAGTGCTGTCCGTTTTCATCGTAGAATCCCTTATGATAAATCCGGCCGGTCTTCTTGGAGACCCAGTCCGCCGGATAATAGATATAGTTATGAAAAGTCGCATAATGCGTCGTCGCCCGGCTCGTGCGGTCCTTCGCCCGGTAGCCTTCCGGCTGGTTTTTCCGCGTGCGCGCGATGATTGTGCCTCTTGGGCTGTTTCCGTCCAGATATGCTGACCGGCTGCTGTAACTGCTGGAAGAATGGCTGGAACTGCTGCGGCTTCCCGAATAACTCGAGCTGGAATGCGAGCTGGAGCTGTGGGAGCTGGAGCTGTGCCGGCTCGGCCCGCTCGACGAGTGCGAACGTGAACTCGAGCTGTGGGAATGTGACGAGTGTGAACTCGAACTGTGGCTGCTCGGGGGCATGATTTTGTCCTCCTTCCGATAATTGCGCCTTCATCGTAGCATGTTTCCACACCCTTTGCAAGTGGTTCTTTCAGGCTTTTTCAAAGGATTTCACGACTGCAGCAGGTACTTGTATCGCGTATTACAGCACGGAACGAATACTGCGGCATCTTCACCTGTTGAATACCGCGAATCCTGCGATGCTGCGGCAAAAGAACACCGCCAGCCGAATGATCGGCTGACGGCAATAATCCTTCTCTTTGTATTTTGCAGGTGATTTGCCTCTCTTTATTCTTCTTTTCCCTGCCTCTGATCATGGGACAGACAAAGCAGCCTGATAGTTTTCGCATTTTGGATAATTTTTTGATTTTTTTCGGCAATCATCTTGTCCTGTGTTCGGATCGCTCGCGTTATTCCAGGTTTAAGTCTGTTTCCGTCCTGGCGTAGCTTGCCGCGTAGCGGTTGATGCTTTCCGAAAGGAAGGCTGCTTCGTCGCCGAAAGCATCCGTATAATTATTACTCTCGCTTACAAAGGAAATCGTCCCATCGGTGTTCAGGATGACATTGTCAATGTAGATCGCGCCGATATTGTCTTTATGTCCGACAACATCATAATATCCGTCATAATCATCTTCTTTATGTTCATCAGCTACATCAACAGAATAAACAAGGTACAGCCGGTTCAGCATCGGTTCCCAGTCTGCCGTTCTTTCACAGTCCGCCCCGTCCTTCAGGTTAAGGAGAATTGCTTTTTCCCACTTAAAATTCGAAAACAGATTCAGCGAAATATCGCCGGCCGCGAAATGCCAGCCTGCATCTCCTCCGTGCACCACGGCCTGGAAGTCCACTCCGCCCTCCTCGGAGAAAATATACGCCTGCTTCCAGTCCTCCATCTCCGCCATGATCCTGTCCCAGTTTTCTTCGGAAATCTGATCCAGAGAACTGACATATTCCGGAAGACCCGAAACCGTGAATTCCTTTGACAAGCTCTCCGGCATACGGCCTTTTTCCAGTGCATAACTGCTGAAATTCTGATCCAGGTCCCATCCGGACGTCGAGATCTTTACCGTCACCGTGTCGCCGTTTTTCAGGTTTTCTTCTTTGTCCAGCATATAGTAGAAATCACCGTATTTTGAGTTTGAAATCTCGGCGGTTCCGCAGGGGGACGTTCCCCGGATCATCAGCTCGAAGTCCTCAAATGCATCAAACATCTCGAATTCCGTAAGTCCTTCGACGGTATAGGTTTTGGAAGCCGTACCGATTCTCTTTCCGGTCTTTAAAATATAATCTTCTTCGGATTCATTGCGCAGATAAGAAACTTTCACGGTAACGGTGTCACCGTTTTTGAG
>CACYBV010000280.1 GCA_902772745.1 uncultured Eubacteriales bacterium | reverse complement strand
TGACACTGCACTGCTTCTTAGTTGCATCATCCGGGTTCGGATACAGCTCATCCTGATACTTCAGGAAATCTTCGTAGGTATCAAAACGCCGCATCGGCTCGGCGGTATAAGTTTCAGGTTTAAAAGGCATGACTATCTCCTTTCTTTTGTTTGAGTATTATTCTTCAATACTCTTATTTTCATATGATAGCCGGATTTTACAATGCCCCGTCCAAAAAAATGTCCAACAAAAACCGCTGTTCTCTAAAAATTTATGGGACAAAATAATATAAACCGCCTGATAAATCCCCGGCTTATCGGTTTTTGCTGTACCACTCATCATACTGCCTCTGCGCTTCCGCGAGGACATCCTGATAGCCGGCCGCATCCAGTTCCTTAAGATAGGCATCGAGGATCTTATCAACATCAGTCATCCCCTGGATCTTCGGCGCGCCCAGTTCCAGCGGTTCCCCATAACGCCAGCTGAGGTCCAGACAGGCATCCCATTGTTTCTGAACCGGCGACGAAT
Organism: uncultured Eubacteriales bacterium; assembly: GCA_902772745.1. Lineage (GTDB taxonomy): Bacteria > Bacillota > Clostridia > Lachnospirales > Lachnospiraceae > UBA1267. The sequence continues at coordinate 1,898 of CACYBV010000280.1, read as the reverse complement.
CGAAGCGGAAGCCGGCGGCAACGGAGGCTGATGCCGTACTGTTTTTGTACTCATATGACTCGGCCTTGTCGGCGCTTTCGCCGAGCAACAGGCTGATGGGGATAACGGAAGTGGATTCCCAGGGAGAATGGCTGTAGTTGCTTTTGCTGCTCACTACGACCGCACCGTCCTCGATATAATAATCTTCTCCTTCGATGCCGTAGGTGAAGAGATCGGCAATTTCAGTATCTGTATACAGCCGTCCGAGGAATGCAATACAGGCCTTTGCCTGCTCTTCTGTACAGTCAGCCGTTACGGTATAGCAGGAACCGAGAGTCGTGCCCGAATGAATCCACCAGCCGGTAATCCCTTCGAGCAGGATTTCTTCCTGTCCGTCCCGGGACTCGGAATACTGCAGGGAATCGCCGGGCATGTCGGTCCAATACTGCAGCCCCCAGTCCTGGGTCCTGTTCAGGTCTGCGGGAACCGTTTTCTCAATAATATGATCATTGATATAGCCTTTGTCGTACCAGTCCCGCATCAGGAGCACCCATTTGCGGAAGTCCTCGGTAGCGACGGCATTCACTACTTTATTGGTTTTGCGGTCGACTGCAAGGAGCGAAGAATACCCGCCGAAGAAATCATAATCGTCAAGCGCGATGCGATAGAAAAACTGGCACGCCATGTACGGGTATTTGATGCCCTTTTCTTTGCACTTCTTCAGATATGTGTCGAAAGCAGCCATTCTGTCATACCAGTTGGTTTCTTTCAGAACCTCCGGGAAAGCCGGATCCTGTCCGACTTTCTCGACAACGCGTTTCGGCGCCTTCATATCATAGCCTTCGTATTCCTCATAGTATACCGGGACGAAATAAACTCTGCCGTCGTATTCCGAGGCTTCCCATACGCTTTCCGGCATCGTCTTCCACAGAGATGTTCCCGGCAGAAGATCGGTAATGTCATATGCCGCACCGGCACGCCACATGTCGCTGCAGCCGATACCGCCTCCCCACCAGGAAGCGTTCCAGAGGAGGTTGACCTCACCCTTCGCCAGGGCTGCATAGGCCTTGTCGGAATACTCGGAACTTGAGAACTCATGGATCTCGATTTCAACCGCTTCTCCGAGTTCGTCCAGTCTTTCGTTGATCGCGTCCTGTACTTTTCTGACCTGGGCCTTGTCGACAGCCGCGCGGTTATACAGGCAGCGATAAACCGTGATTTTTACTGGTTCTTCCGGCACAGGGTCCCTGGTTTCCTCGGAAGAACTGCTGTCCTCCTCGGATTCGGATTCCTCCGGGGAATCTTCCGAAGGCTCCGGGCTCTTCTCACTTTCGGTCTGGTCTGTGGGTTCATCGGAAGGCGCTTCGCTTTCTTCACTTTCTTCGCTCTCTTCGCTTTCGGTCTTTTCAACGGCTTCTTTCGAAGAAGGCTCATCCTCTTTCTGCGTCTCCTGTATGCGCTCCGTACTTTCCGGATCATCGGATGATTCCGGCGTCCGGGTGTCTTCCGAAGAACCGGCCTTTCCGAAATCGAACCCGGCCGACGAATACTTTCTGTTGTTTTCGGTAAGCTTCCATACCAGAAGGAACGCACTTGCGGCAATGATCACCGACATTGCTATAACAGCAGTGATTATCATTGCTTTTGTACCGTCTTTCGGGGTTTTTTTCGATCCGCCGGGTGATGCCATAAGTCCGTATACTCCTTTTAATTCCGGCGCGGAAGTTTATCGCTCCGTTTTATTAAGCGCCGTTTTTACTCTTTTCGTTTTTTACAGCCTATCTGGAAGCGTTGAATTTTTCAAAAATGTCCAGTATGTCCTGCGTGGAATCCGTGCTGATCGTTGATACAGCCGCCTGATAAAGCCTCAGATCCCGGATATAAAAGATCTGACGAAGGTAACATGTGACACCGAGATT
>CACYBV010000279.1 GCA_902772745.1 uncultured Eubacteriales bacterium | reverse complement strand
TATGTCTTTATTGACACGGCGGGACTCCGCAGGAAGAGCAAAATCAAAGAGGAACTCGAGAGATATTCGATTATCCGGGCCGTTACAGCTGTGGAGCGCGCAGACATCGTGATCATGATGATCGACGCTTCGGAGGGCGTTACGGAACAGGACGCGAAGGTCGCGGGCATCGCGCATGAACGCGGAAAAGGCGTTATCATCGCGGTCAATAAGTGGGACCTCGTCGAAAAAGACGACAAAACCATTTACCGCTTTACGGAGACTGTCAGACAGACGCTGTCCTTCATGCCGTATGCGGAAATCCTGTTCATCTCGGCCAAAACCGGCCAGCGCCTCGGCAGAATATTCGAAGTGATCGACATGGTCATCGAAAACCAGAACCTGAGGATTGCGACCGGCGTCCTGAACGAGATCGTTTCGGAAGCCGTCGTCATGCAGCAGCCGCCGTCCGACAAGGGAAAACGGCTCAAGATTTTCTATGCGACCGAAGTCAGCGTGAAGCCCCCGACTTTTGTGATTTTCGTCAACAACAAGGAACTTATGCACTTCTCCTATACGAGATATCTGGAGAATAAAATCCGTGAAGCCTTCGGCTTCCGGGGAACGCCGCTCCGCTTTATCATCCGCGAGCGGAACGACAGGGAATAAAAAGATCGGAGGGAATCAATCATGCTTCGTTTGCTTTTCATACTGATCGGATATGTTTTCGGCCTGTTCCAGACCGGTTATATTTACGGCAAAATTGTACACAGGGATCTCAAAAAAGAAGGCTCGGGAAACACAGGCGCGACGAACGCGCTTCGGGTACTCGGCGTAAAGGGCGGACTGATCGTTTTTTTCTTCGACGCGCTGAAGGCTTTCATCCCCTGCTTCGTCGTGAAAATGATCTTTAAAGACGATCCGATGAAATATGTATACCTGATGTATACCGCGCTCGGCGTCTCTCTTGGGAACGATTTTCCTTTCTTCCTGAAATTCAAAGGCGGAAAAGGCGTCGCAGCCTGCTTCGGCTGGTTCCTCGCTTTCGACTGGAGAATCGCGCTGATCGCGATCAGCCTGTTCTTCATCCTTGCTTTTTCCACGCGCTATGTATCGATTTCCTCGATTTCGGCAGCGGTTTTTGCGGCGGTCCTCGTACCGGTGTTTGCGCGCCTCGGGTGGATTGTGATTGAAGCCAACTACTGGGAGGTACTGATCCTGATCTGCATCGTGCAGGCGCTCCTGATCGCGCGGCACTCGGAAAACATCAAGCGGCTTATTCACGGCACGGAAAACCGCTTCGGCAGCAAGAAGAAAAAAACGGAGTGACTTATGAGCAATGCGATTTTCGGCAACAAAATCCTCGAAGAAGTGAAAAAGCAGGTCGTCGGCAAGGATACGACCCTCGGTCTGATTCTCTGCGCGCTTCTGTCCGGCGGTCATGTGCTGATCGACGACATTCCCGGCGTGGGAAAGACGACGATGGCGGTCGCTTTTGAACGTGCGATGGGACTTACGGGACAGCGCATGCAGTTCACGCCGGATGTCCTGCCTTCGGACATTGTCGGATTCAGCGTATACGACCGTGAAACGGGAAAAATGGATTTCCGGAAAGGCGCGGTTTTCTGCAATCTGTTCCTTGCGGACGAAATCAACCGTACTTCCCCGAAAACCCAGTCGGCGCTTCTTGAGTGCATGGAAGAGAAGCAGGTGACGGTAGACGGAAGAACCTATGCGCTTCCGGATCCCTTCTTTGTAATCGCGACCCAGAACCCGACGGGTTCCGTCGGCACACAGAAGCTTCCGGAGTCTGAAATCGACCGCTTCCTGATTTCGGTTTCGATGGGTTATCCGACGCTGGAAGAAGAACGCGAGATCCTGAAGCGGAAGAACCAGAGCGCGGGCGAAGTGATGCGTGTCACGGACCGGACGGTCATCCTTGAGATGCAGCGGGAAGTCCGGGAGATTTTTGTGCATGATGCTGTCAACGACTATATGGTCCGCCTCACGCAGGCGACAAGAAGCAATCCCTACGTGGACCTCGGGGGATCGCCACGGGCGACGGTTGCACTGATGCAGATGAGTATGGCCTATGCCTATCTTTCCGGCCGGAACTATGTGCTTCCGGAGGACACCGCCGCGGTATTCATCCCGGTAATGAACCACAGGATCCAGCGGAGCCGCAGGGCGCGTCTCGACAAGGTGTCCGTGAATGATATCCTGAATTCTGTCCTGAAAAAGGAAAAACGGCCGACGGAGCGCAGGAGAGCGGACTGACATGCTGCTTGTACTGTACATCCTGTTCAGCTTATTTATGCTTCACAGCGCACTGATGTCGGGAAGCCGGGGCTTCGCGGTTTTCGCGATCCTGCTTTTCCTGATACCGGTGTGCCTTTTTGTGATGCTTCTTGTGCAGAGAAAACTGACGCGGGTCAGCCTGAACCTTTCGGGGGAAGAACTGGTCCTCGAGATCGAGAAGCGCGGTTTCTTACCGCTTTCCGGCATCCGCTACACCGTGGCTTTTTCCTATGATCAGACCGGAGAAGGTGCAGTGCTGAAAAACTCGGCGTCCTCGGTCCGGGGGCGGACGGAGATCGTTTTCTATCCGGACCTCCCGTATATCGGCTCCGGTGTATTTGAGCTCAGAAAGTGTACGATCAGCGATTATGCGGGATTTTTCCGGATGAACCTCCTCCGGAGGAAGCGTACCGCACGGATTCCGATCGATCTCATGCCCGAGGAGCGGGAAGTCCTGCTGGATTCGATGGGCGACCCGGGACAGAATTATTTCTCGGAATATACGAAAACCGTCCAGAAGCCCGGAGACGACGCTTCGGAGACCTACGATATCCGCGAATACCATGCGGGCGACAGCATTTCGCGTCTGCACTGGAAGCTGACGGCGAAGCGCGAAACGCCGATGATCCGCGAGTTTTCACGGGAAGACAACGCGAGATTCCTGTTTGTTCTCGGCCTTTCGGAAAGGAAACAGGAACATTTTCATAAAGTCGTCAGCAATTACTACAGTCTTGCCGCTTCGCTTCCGGAGGAAGAGAACGGCCATGTGCTTCTGTTTGAGGATCCGAAGGGAGAACTCACAGAACTTCCCGTAGAGGACGCGCGTGAGCTCGAGAATGCTCTTTTAACGGTCTTTTCCTCCTTCCAGAATATTTCTGACGCCGAGACGCGAAAAACCCCGGAAAAGGCCCTTTTTTCGCCTCACAGCGCCGAAGAAATACTGGAAGACTATCACCAGCGCTTCGGCGCGCGCCGTTTTATCCGTGAATTCGTGGTGACGGATGAAGAACTGCCGGTACTCGGGGAAAGGTGGAATGAAGATGAAGATTTCTGACCTTTTCCGCAGGAAAAAAAGAACCAGGCCGGCGCCTGAACTGCCGGTATTCGAAAGCGCTTCGGAGCTTCGGGCGGAAAGCACGATGAAGCTTCAGGGAAAGCAGGCGGTGATCGTGGACGTCCTCCTGGAACTTATGATTTCCGTGCTTTCCGGATACAGTTTTGTCTACGTATTCACCTCGGCGTTCGGGCTCGAGGTGCGCGCATACCTGTTCTTCCCGGCGCTTCTTCTGCTTTCGGGTATTGTGCTTCTGATTGCCCGTGACAAAAAGGCAGGCATTTTTCTGTTTGTCGCCGCAATCGGCGCAGCGGTGGTATTCTCCGTTTTCCGGCTGCAGCAGCTTGTCGGAGAATGCACCGGGATTTACGACCGGCTGGTGACCGCTTTTGACGAAGCCTACAAAACAGAGACCAATATTCATTATTCGGTTGCGCCGGACACGGACGTCACTTTCATCATGATCGTGTTTTCGATCCTCCCCGTGTGGCAGACCGGCTACAGCTACGGGCGGAATATCCCGCCCTTTATCGCAACGGCGTTCCTGCTGATCCCGCCGCTTCTCGCGGCGCTGTGCCTGAAGCCCCCGGGACTTTTCCCGACCGCGGTGCTGATTCTCTGCCTTCTCGTGCAGATCATCCTGTGCCGGAGCGAATGCCTTTCGGAAGATCACGAAATGTCGCGCGGGCTGCAGCTTCGGATCCGCTTTGTTTTGAGTGCTTCTGCGGCGGTTCTTGTGATCGCTCTGACCCTGATTTCGGCATTTTTCGTGTTTCCGGCGCTGAAGAAACCGTTTATGAGCGCTTCCGAGGTCTATTCGCAAAGCAGCATTACGGATCTTCTCGCGAAAATCAAGGGGAATCCTTTCGATATCTCCAAACCCGG
>CACYBV010000278.1 GCA_902772745.1 uncultured Eubacteriales bacterium | reverse complement strand
CTGCAAGCGGGAGATGGACATGGTCAACAAGGCGTTCATCGACGTCATGATCGAGGGCGACGCCAACGGCCGCGGCTTCCAGTACCCTATCCCCACCTACTCCATCACCCGCGACTTTGACTGGTCCGAGACGGAGAACAATCGGATGCTCTTCGAGATGACCGCCAAGTACGGCACGCCCTACTTCTCCAACTACATCAACTCGGACATGGAGCCCTCGGACGTCAGAAGCATGTGCTGCCGCCTGCGTCTCGACCTCCGGGAGCTCAGGAAGAAGTCCGGCGGCTTCTTCGGCTCCGGCGAATCGACCGGCTCCATCGGCGTCGTCACCATCAACATGCCGCGCATCGCGTACCAGGCCGAAAACGAAGCGGACTTCTATGCCCGTTTGGACGCGCTGATGGACATCGCCGCGCGCAGCCTGAAAACCAAGCGGACGGTCATCACCCAGCTGATGGATATGGGACTCTATCCCTATACCAAGCGCTACCTGGGCACCTTTGAAAACCATTTCTCCACCATCGGCCTGGTCGGCATGAACGAAGCCTGCCTGAACGCCCGGTGGCTGCGCGCCGATCTGACCGACGAGCGCGCCCAGCGCTTCACCATCGACGTGCTCAACCACATGCGGACCCGCCTCTCCGATTACCAGGAAAAATACGGAGACCTCTACAACCTTGAGGCGACGCCCGCCGAATCGACCTCCTACCGCTTCGCCAAGCACGACAAGGAGCAGTTCCCGGATATCATCACCGCCAACATGAACGGGACGCCCTATTACACCAACTCCTCCCACCTGCCGGTCGGCTTTACGGAGGATGTGTATTCCGCGCTGGATATCCAGGATAACCTCCAGGTGCTCTATACCTCCGGCACGGTCTTCCACGCCTTCCTCGGCGAGAAGCTGCCTGACTGGAAAGCGGCCGCCGCGCTGGTCCGGAAAATCGCAGAAAACTATCGCCTGCCGTATTACACCAATTCGTCCCATCTTCCGGTCGGCTATACCGAGGACATCTTCTCGGCTTTGGATGTGCAGGATGAACTGCAGACGCTCTATACCTCCGGAACCGTATTCCACGCCTTCCTTGGAGAGAAGCTTCCGAGCTGGAAGAGCGCGGCGGAACTTGTCCGGAAGATTGCGGAAAACTACCGCCTGCCGTATTACACACTGTCCCCGACCTACTCCGTGTGCCGGACACACGGCTATATCGCGGGCGAAGTCACGAAGTGTCCCGAGTGCGGCGCCGTGACCGAGATCTACAGCCGCATCACCGGATACTACCGTCCGGTCCAGAACTGGAACGACGGCAAGACGCAGGAATTCAAGGACCGCAAGGTTTACGACATCGGCGCGTCCCGGATGATCAGGAGACGCCCGGATCCGGTCGCAGCGGCAAAGGAAGAATCCGTCGGTGAAGCGCTGAGTGACGAGAAAAAGACCGATGCCGTGAACACCGCTCCTGCACAGGCTGCGGCTCCCGCAGAGGAAGTTCCGGAGACCGGTTCTTCTGCAGCAATCCGTCTTTTCGCGACGACGACCTGCCCCAACTGCAAGATCATTGCCGCACAGATGGACCGGATGGGCATCCCCTACGAGAAGATTTACGCGAATGAACACCCGGAGGAGGCGAGAGCCCTCGGAATCCGCCAGGCTCCGACGCTTGTTGTGGAGCAGGACGGCGAGATCGTGAAATACACGAATGTTTCCGAGATCAAGAAGTTCCTCGCGAACCTTCCTGTGAAAGCCTGAAAACCATAATACAGCACACAGCCGGGGCTGCCGCATGCGGCAGCCCCGGCTGTCATGAAAGGATAACGCTATGTATGATATTCTGATTATCGGCGGCGGACCGGCAGGGCTGACCGCGGCGGTCTACGCAGGACGGGCGGAAAAGTCCGCGCTCGTGATCGAAAAGGACGCTTTCGGCGGGCAGATTACGCATTCGCCGCGGGTCGAGAACATCCCGGGTTTTGTGAGTCTTTCCGGCAATGAATTTGCGGAGAAACTCGTGGATCAGGCGATCGCGCAGGGCGCGGAATTCGAATCCGGGGAAGTGACAGAACTTCGGAGAGATCCGGAGACCGGTCTTTTTACTGCGGTTACCGAATTCGGCGAATATGAAGGCAGAGCGGTGATTATCGCATCCGGCGCGAAGCATCGGGAGCTCGGACTTGCGCGCGAGCATGAAATCGAGGGCGTGAGCTACTGCGCGGTCTGCGACGGAGCTTTTTATAAGGGCATGGAAGTCGGCGTCGTCGGCGGCGGAAACTCGGCGCTGCAGGAGGCGGTGCTTCTCTCCGGGCTCTGCAAAAAGGTCACGATTTTCCAGGATCTGCCGGCATTGACGGGAGAGAAAAAACTGCAGGAGGAGCTTTCGGAAAAAGACAATGTCGAAGTGATCTGCGGCGTCCACGGCACGGAGCTTCTCGGGGATCGGGAACTTACGGGCGTCGTGCTTCGGAAACTCGACGGAAGCGGCACTGCGGAGATCCCGCTTCAGGGTCTCTTTGTCGCGATCGGCCTGCTTCCGCAGAACGAGCCCTTCGCGGATTACATCGACCTGAATCCCTGGGGCTACGCGGACTCGGATGAAAGCTGCGTCACGAAAACGCCGGGCGTCTTCGCGGCAGGGGACTGCCGCAGCAAGCGCATCCGCCAGGTCACGACCGCCGCCGCAGACGGCGCGGTCGCCGCGCTGAAGGCAATCGACTTTACGGAGGGGAGAGGATGATTACTGTCTCGATCTGCGGCTGCGGCTCACGCGGCCTTTTTGCCTACGCAACCTACGCACGGCTGCATCCGGAAAAAATGAAGGTTGTCGCCGGTGCGGATATCCGCCCCGAAAGGCTTTCGATGCTCCGTGAGATGTACGGCGTTCCGGAAAACATGTGCTTCGGTTCCGACGACGAAATGCTTTCGAAGCCAAAGCTTTCCGACGCGATGATCATTTCGACCCAGGACCGGCGGCATGTTTACGATGCCTTAAGAGCGCTGGACCTCGGCTACGACCTGATCCTCGAGAAACCGATTTCTCCGGAGCTTTCGGACATCCTGGCCATTCAGAAGAAGGTTCATGAAACCGGACGCACCGTTGTCGTCTGCCATGTGCTGCGGTATACGCCGTTCTATTCGACGCTGAAGGAAATCCTGGATTCCGGCGAAATCGGGCGGGTCATCACGATCGATGCGACCGAGAACGTCGGCTATTACCATTTTGCGCATTCCTTTGTCCGCGGTAACTGGCGCCGGGTCGACGAAACAAGCCCGATGATCCTCGCCAAATGCTGTCATGACATGGATTATCTCAGGTGGTTTGCGGGAAGCCCCTGCGTCAGCGTTTCAAGCCACGGGGGCTTAGGCGTATTCACGGAGACCGCGGCGCCTCAGGGCGCCGGTACGCGCTGTACGGCGGACTGCCCTCCGGAAATCCGCGCGCGCTGTCCCTATGACGCCGAGAAGATCTACATCACAGGAAACCACGGATTCCGAAAGAACGGCGACAACTGGCCTCAGAACGTGGTCGTTTCGGAACCGACGGAGGAAAAGCTTCGGGAAGCGCTTCAGACCGGTCCCTACGGACGCTGCGTCTATGCCTGCGACAACGATGTATACGATCACCAGACCGTTCTTATGAAGTTTGAAAACGGCGTGGAGGCTACTTTCACGACTTCCGCCTTCACCGAACAGATTTACCGGACCATTAAAATCACCGGAACCGAAGGCGAAATTCTCGGAAATCTGGAGAAGGACGAGATCCTTGTGAAACGTTTCGGCGAACCGGGAAAACAGGTGGATCTTTCCTCGAAAAAGGGTGAATTCAAAGGGCACGGCGGCGGAGACGCGGGACTTGCGGTCGACTTCATCCGCGTGCTGACAGCGGGCGGAGAGGCGCTCACGTCGATCGAAGCTTCCGTGGACAGTCATGTGATGGCGCTCGCGGCGCAGCAGTCAGCGGAGCAGGACGGAAGACAGATCCTGCTTTCGGAGTTTTTGAAGATGGGGGAATAGTATGACAAATGCGGCAGAAGGCGCTTCTGTGTGGGAACGGGTCTTCGGATTTTTTGCAGAATACCCGATCGTCCTGGGTTTGATTATCATCGTATTTATCATTTTAGGAATCTGGATTATGATCCGGATCAACCATGCCATATTCCGGCGGATCCGGCGGAAACGGGAGGGACTCAATACACGCTTTTTTGAAAGAATTATTTCCGCAGTTATCCTGATTGGCGGAATCATACTGATCATTTCCATTTTCAGCGGCGAAAGTTCGATCTGGCGGACGGTACTCGGCGGAACGGCCCTCGTCAGCGCGGTGCTGGCTTTTGCGGCACAGGATGTGATCAAGGACATTCTCGGCGGCCTGATGATCAGCCTGTATAAGCCTTTTGAGATCGGAAACCGCGTGGAGCTCGAGGACGGAACTGTCGGAATCGTCAAGGATATCACGATGCGCCATGTTATCCTGGACGGGATGGACACGCAGAAAATTGTGATTCCGAACAGTAAAATCAACCTGATGCGTCTGAAGAATTTCAGCTTCCATTCGCAGTACCGCGGCGCACAGTTTACATTTTACATCGCGTACGGAAGTGATATAGACAAAGCGATCCGCGTGATCCGGGAGGCAGTGATATCTTCTCAGTACAGTATTCCGGGAAAACAGACCGCGTCCGGCGAGGATTATGCAGACGTGTATTTTATGGCATACGAGGAAAGCAGCCTGCGGCTGATGACAACCGTCTACTTCGAGGCGGCAACGCCTTCGGAAGTCGCAATCTCGGATATCAACCGGAAGGTAAACCAGGCGCTTCGGGAGAACGGAATCGAGATCCCGTATCAGTATGTCAATGTTATACAGAAGAGGGAAGAACTTCACGCTTCCGTAAAAAAATAGGGAGACGAAATCCATGACAGAATACCGTTTTGCAGAACCGGAAGACTATCGTGCCCTGATCGAGATGGCAAACCATGCCTTCGATCCGAAACATTATACAGGTGATTTTGAAAAAGACACCTCTCCTGAGAGCTTTTTCCCGCGGATCCTGCCGAAACTGTATCAGAATATCAAAACTGCGCCGATGCATTATATCGCGGTGCAGGACGGGAAAATCGTCGGGGTTGTCGGTAATTTCGACCTGCCGACGATGGTGGCGGGAGAGAAGCTTACGGTCATCGGCATCGGTACTGTAAGCACTCATCCCGACGCCCGGGGTGAAGGCCATATGATCCGCCTGATGAATGATTCTGTGGAACGCGCAAAAGCACTTGGTGCGGACTACATGGTGCTCG
>CACYBV010000277.1 GCA_902772745.1 uncultured Eubacteriales bacterium | reverse complement strand
ACCGCAACCAGAAAGACCGTAAGGACTGCCGCCATCAGGAAACGCAGAAGGTGGTGGCGGCGCACATATTTCCTGCTCTCATTGAGCCGGTCCGGAAGGAGCTGCCTCAGGTCGTAGTTTTCAAGCTCCGACTCGGAAAGCTCGCCGGTCGCCGCGAGCACCATATAATAAACCTCCAGATCGTCATAACAGTCGCTGCAATGCTGGATATGGCGGATGAATTCGTCGGTATCATTGACCGACAGCTCGTCGTCGATATAGGCTTCAAAATGCTGGTGGACTTCTTCGCAGTTCATGATCGCACCTTTCTGAATAGCTGATAAGGGAAGTATAATCTATTTTCAGAAGAAAGTAAAGAAGAATACATGATCCGAAGGGGGCCTCCGGCCGGGCTTGGGATGATACACCCCCGGTAAGCCGTGAGCGTCACTGAAAAGAAAAGACCCGTGATCGTTCAGCCGTCACGGGTCTTAACTGGGGGAGCGAATTATGCTTCCTGCTTAATGATTTCCTTTTTGTTGTAATATCCGCACTGCTTGCAGACACAATGGGGCTTCATCAGAGCGCCGCAGTGGCTGCACTTTACCAGATTAACAGAACTCATTTTCCAGTTCGCTCTGCGGCTGTCGCGGCGCGCGCGGGAAGTTCTATTCTTAGGACAAATGGACATTTCGTACACCTCCTTACCCTGTCATTTTCTTTGCGGCTTTTGCCGAATCGTTTTTTCTTTGTTCGCGGCATTCATCGCCGCCATGATGGCTTCCGCCATTCTGGTCGGCGCGGTCTCTTCCCCGCATCCGCAGGGGCCGTTATTCAGATTGGCGCCGCATTTTTCGCAGAGGCCTTTGCAGTCTTCCCTGCACAGGACGCGGATCGGAAGGTTCATTACCGCTCCGCTCTCGATGAGTTCGTCGGTATCCAGAAATCCTTCCCGGAGGAAAGCGCATTCCTCCTCATCGGCATCCAGGCCTGTCAGAAAGTCAAATGCACAGTCTGCAGCAAACAGGACGGTCTCATGGACCGGTTCCAGACAACGAGCACAGGGTATGATCACCCCGAGCGTGCCCTCACCGCTGATTTCAAAGGAATTCCCGCGGTGGTGTACGATGTGAAGCACAAATTCCGGCGATTCCGAGACTTCGTAATCAAGAATCCTGCTCCGCTCATAAGAAACCGGGTACTCCCGCTCCCTTTCTTCAAAAGGGAGGAGTTCCGAAAGATCAATCAGCATATCCTGTCCTGTCCCTGTACGTCCATAAACAGACGCACCAAAGTAGTATAATGGTTTTTCTCCCGCTTGTCAAGCGGTTTTTTCGGGTTTTTCACTCTTTCCTTTATTCCTGGCTCTCGTTCAGGTTTGCTTCCTTGAGGAACCAGCCGCGCTCGGCAAACTCCCTGCTTACATAACCTTCGACAGCTCCGGCGTAACGGACACGATAGAAATCGCCGGTTTCTTCGAGAAGTTCCAGAACCGCACCGCGCGGCGCCGCAACTACAAATTCGGAATCCGCGCTTGCGGCAACCCGGATGTTCAGAGATTCTTCCGCTGTTACGCGCACGCCTTCCACGGCATGCTGCGCGGCAATTGCCTTCGCTTCTTCGCCGTACATGACATATTCTCCGGCAATATAGCCTTCGATGCCGCTGGTAAGTACCTTAAACCAGCCGTTTCCGAGGTTTTCAAGGATCTCGCCGCCCTCATAGGGTTTCAGATAAGCAAGCACCTGTCCGTCCACCGGCGCTTCGCGGACATTCAGGAAGCGTTCCGGGTTCTCCTCATCGTATCTCATGATGAACATATCCCGATAGTTATTGACTACGGTTTCCGGTCCGTCCAGAGGCGCAGGTTCCGTAACTGTCTCCTCGCTCGGCGTCGTGGGTTCTTCCGTTGTCGGCTCTTCGCTTGAAGTTGTCGGGGCTTCCGTCGTCGGGGCTTCGGTTACGGTCGGCTGCTCGGTCTTACTCGGGGTTCCTGTCGTCGGTTCCGCGGCTGCAGTTGTGGTTTCCTTGTCAAAAAGCTTGATGATTCCCCGCTTGTTGAGGATCAGAAGCACCGCTGCGGCGACAACCAGCGCGACGATTGCGGTGAAAATCCAGAAACGGATCGACTCTTTTCTCAGTTCTTCACGGGAAGCCTGCTGTCTCTGGTCACGGCGGGAATTCTGGTTCACGGACTTCAGCGTGGAACGGTCCGTTTTCTCCTGTGCGCGTTTTTTCTTGAGGGAAGCTGCGGTTTCGCCGAGATATTCCGCATCAAAGTCATCTTCTTCGCCGGCGTCTTCATAACCCGAATCACCCAGGATTTCGTCTTCTTCATCATCCTGGATCGGTTCAAAATCAAACTTCGGTTCGTTTTTTACAGGCGCCGCCTTCTCAGGTGCGGGCACGGAAGGCGCTTTTTTCTTCTGCGCAGCAGCAGGAATTTCAGTCTCCGTCTGGACCGGTTTATAGGCGACCGGAGCTTCGTCATCGTCGTCATCGGGAATCAGCATATCGAAATCGTCAAAATTGAGGCGGCGCTCGCGGGTGTCAATGACAGAATCGTCAAGGTCCGGGCCTTTTTCTTTCGGCAGGGGATCCGCTTTCGTGACCGGAGCGGTTTCCGGCATTTCAAATACCGGTACGGATTCCTTCGGTTCCCGCGCCTTTTCCGTTTTCTCCTCCCTCAGATGCTGAAGGTTCAATGTCGGAATGCTCACAGACGGAGCCGCTTCCGGCGCTTTCACCTTCTGAACGGTTTCCGCCGCAGTCTCTGCCTTCTGTTCAGCCTTGTCCGAAACCTCTTCTTCCAAATCATCAAAGTCGTCAAACAGAATATTTAACTGATCCTCGAGATTTCTGTTTTCGTCTGCCATTTCTACCTACTCCTCCGTTTATATCATCACTTGATGTGTTCGGGTTTTCCGTCACGTTT
>CACYBV010000276.1 GCA_902772745.1 uncultured Eubacteriales bacterium | reverse complement strand
GTACATCAAGTTGATCCCCGTCACTTGATAAAAGCTTTTTCATACTCAAGCCCCGGCCCGGATTCGTTCCCGCCGGGGTCCCCTTTTTGTTACGGATACGCCATTCCGAACAGTCCGCGCATTTCATGCCGCACTTCTTTATGATCCCGCAGAATCACTTCTTCTACAGAATCATTTCCATCAGAAACACCACCGCACACGAAATAATCGCCACCGGAAACAGTCCGAGGCCGAACCATGCCGCAAGGATCCCTGCGATCAGTGCCGCGAGTCCCGAAAACGGTGATTCCGTTGCCTCCATAATTGCAGGAAAAGTCATAACCGCAAGCGTCGCATAGGGAACATAGTACAGAAAAGATTTTAAAAAACGGCTTTTGATGGGTTTCCTGATGAACGTCAGCGGCAGGACACGGATCAGGTAGGTTGCCGCGGCCATGACGAGAATATACAGATAAGTCTTCATCCGGCCGCCTCCTCTTCCTCCTTCACGGGAAACAGCAGCGCACAGGCCCCTGAAAGAAGTACGGTCAGGATGATGGTTCTCATACCGGCTGATAATTCCCGAAGATACGGAATCCGGGAGAAGGCAAAGGAAAGCATAAAGCCCGCAAGCACCAGAAAAAGCACGATGCGGTTCTTTTTTGCGGGCGGGACGATAATCGCGATAAACATCCCGTAGAGCGCCACGGAAAGCGCATTCACAACGGCCGTAGGCAGGATATTCCCGGAAATAATGCCAAGAACCGTCCCCGAAGACCAGCCGATGATCGGCAGGAGATACAGGCCGTAGGCATAAGGCGGCGCAATATATCCCGGTTTTGAAATCATCACACCGAACATCTCGTCCGTCACGTCGAAGCCGATCATGAGGCGGTGCCGGATCGGAAGTTTCGGCGAGAGGTGCTGGGATAGTGCGCAGGACATCAGAAAATACCGCGCGCTCGCTACAATCGTCATCAGCGCCATCATAAGGACGCCCGAGTCCTCTGCAATTACCAGAAAGCCTGCGTATTCCCCTGCAGAAGCATTTGTGAGGGCGCTCGAAAGGAAGCCCTGGAAGGCATTGAGCCCCGAAAGTTTTGCCCGGATCCCGAGGGAAAACGCCACTGCAAAATAACCGGCGGCGATCGGTACACCGTCTCTTAAGCCTCGTAAATAAAGTCGTCTGTTTTCCGGTTTCATCGGTAAATTACTGGTCTTCCCATCGGAACAGTTCTCTTTTCCTTTGGATCATCTCCTCCGTATCCGAGAGGTACTTCCCGATATCCTTCACATTGTCGCATCTCTCGATCCGCCCGCCGGAGAAATTCCGCCGCGAAACCGCGCCGGCGCCGAGAGCGACGATATCCTGGCACTCTTCCATCGTCATGATGTTGTAGAGGCCTTCTTTTCCGGGGAGCGAAAAGCCCGTGTTTTCCTGGCTTCCCGCCATGTTTTTCTGCCGGTACAGATAGTAGGGACGAAGTCCGATGCCGCGTAAACTCTCGCAGCAGGCCCGCATGATCTCATCCGAATTCTCCATCCGGAAGCCCTGATACTGTTCCTTCAGGAGGTTCAGCCTGGAGGAGCGCTTTACCGCAAGAGAGTGCAGCGTCACGTTTTCCGGCGCGAGACGGACAATTTCCGAAATCGTCCGGAGGATGTCCTCTTCCGTCTCGCCGGGAAGTCCGAGGATGAGATCCATGTTGATGTCCGAAAAGCCCATTTCACGTGCGAGCGCGTAAGCATCCAGGACTTCTTCTGCCGTATGCCGCCGTCCGATCAGGTCCAGCGTCTTCTGGTTCATGGTCTGCGGATTGATCGAAATCCGGCTCACAGGGTGCTTCAGAAGGATCTGCAGCTTTTCCCGGTCGATGCTGTCCGGCCGTCCGGCTTCCACCGTCCACTCCAGGCACGCGGAAAGGTCCAGTTTTTCCTCGATGTACGACAGCAGCCGGTCCATATCGGACGCCGAAAGCGTTGTGGGCGTTCCGCCGCCGAAGTAAACGGTCCGAAGCCGCCGCTCCCGGAAGTTTTCCGCAACAAAATCGATCTCACGGAAGAGTGAACTGATGTAATCGTCTATCTGGTTTTTGTATTTTGCAATCGGGTAGGAGGTAAAGGAACAGTACAGACAGGTCGTCGGGCAGAAGGGAATCCCGAGATAGAGGCTGTAAGTATCCGCTCCCGTACACCTTTCCATCAGGCCGCGTTCGCGTTTTGCGATTTCCAGTGAGAGCGCGGATTTTTCTTCCGAAACCAGCAGTTCTTCCCGGAGATACGAAAGGATCTCTTCGTCCGTTTTCCCCTCCCCGAGCAATTCCATCGGGATTTTCACCGGACGCACCCCGGAAAGCGTTCCCCAGGGCAGTGTCTTTCCGGTCATCCCGCTCATCATCCGGCAGAATTCCCGCTTCACTCGGTTTCTCGTGAATTTCAGGTCCCGGTATTCCGCACGGAAGGATTCCTCGCGGACGAGGCCGGAAATCCCCGCACGGATTGTTCCCGACAGATATCCGTCTTCCCGCATC
>CACYBV010000275.1 GCA_902772745.1 uncultured Eubacteriales bacterium | reverse complement strand
CCGGACGCATAAAAGGGGCGGATATGTAAAACTGCGCATATCCGCCCCCTTCGTTTCTGTTCTTCACTGCCTCCCGCCCGCGAGTCCTGCCAATTCTCAGAGGCGCCGAAGGTCTGTCTCCGTGTATCCTTTCGAAGGCAGGATCACACTCCGGTCGGGGAAAAGTTCCCGGCAGAGGCGAAGTTCCAGTTCCTGCCGGTGCTCAAAGTGACGCAGCAGCGCCTCTTCGCCTTCGATCCCCTGTTTCTTCGCATACGGAGAATCGTTGAAATACCCGATCATCATCGGGAACCACAGTTCATTTCCCTGCTCATCCGAGCGCTCTTTCCGTATCACCTGCAGATTGCCCCGAAGATCCTCAGCCGCAAGGTACACGATCCGGTATGCTAATCCCTGAAGCGCTTCTCTGACTTCCCTGTAGAAATCCAGGATTTCCTCATCCGGCATACAGCGGAACAGGGTCATGTCTTCGATCGTGTTCTGGAAAAGTGAACATTCGAAGATCATTCCATCGCCATGAAAGCTGCGGTAGCGGTCTAATACAAGTGTCCGGAATGCCTCAAAAGAAGTACGGCCGTTATAGATCTCATACTGCTCGAGATCCTGGTAAAACCCCGGGAAATCCGTCCGGATCTTCGTATAGCAGACGATCTTTTTTTCGCCCTCCGAAACCGTTTTCTCCTCAATCTCTGCACGAAGCACAGCATATTTTTTAAGGATCTCCCGGTATTTCAATTCATCCACGCAGGCGCACCACGCCAGTTCAACCGGAGAATAATCTCCTTCCCGCACCGCAGTCAGTTTCGGATCTCTTTCCGAGAGTTTCTGCACCATCGTGCTCTTTCCGCTGCCCTGCAGGCCTTCCACAAAGTAATTCAATTCCAGTTCCTCCCTGAGAAAAACTTTTTCTTCCGGTGATCGGCTGCGCTTAATTCGGCAATACCGCTCCGTTTCGTCCCGGCCGTTTCTTTTTACCTCAGAAGCGCCGCAATCCCTTCCGTATCCAGCGCGCTTACCCGGTCCCGGAAAATCCCGCCGGAAACCGAGACCGTCGGCATCGGAATGAAATTCCCCCGGACCATCGGTTCGAAAACCGGATCCGCAATCACGTTGTCGAAGCCGCGAATGATTCCCGCTATTTCATCCTCATCCGCCGTGTGGAAGTCAGAAAAGCCTTCTTTTGAAAAAATATCCAGGGATTCTGCGTTTCCAAGCGCCTGTGCAAGGCTCCATGCGCGGACGTCTTCCCCGACCACAAGTGTTGAACCGTGATCAGAGGATACCTTTGGAAGCGGAATCCCGACAGTATAAGGAATTCCGTACTTTTCCTTCAGATATTCCGCGGCCGGAAGGCCGGAGCTGGAGACGACGACGGCTTCCTTTGCGTTCTGCGCGCAAAGAAGGTCCGAAAAACCGCAGTCAAAGCACAGAGAAGCCCGCACATCCGGGAAGAACTCCTTCAGCCGCCGCGAGGCTTCCGTTCCGTTATCGTCCAGAGGCAGCTGCCCCAGAAGCAGTGTCCCGCGGCTTTCGGTCTTTTCACCGCAGAAACGCTGAAGAAGCGAAAGCAGCACCTTTCCCGCGCCTTCCACATAGGAACGGATTCCGTTGCAGTCAAAGCCGAATGCGGGAATCCGGGCGCGTTCCTCTGTCTCCCGCGCGATTCCCTCAAAATCCGTGCCGACAATCATCGGGACCGACGATCCGACATAAGCGATAAAGTTCGGATGGAGAAGTTCCGCGGCTTTCATCGCTTTATCAATCAATACATCATCATTTCCCATGACCGCATCGATTTCCGTAAGCCCGCTGCAGTAGACAAAGCCCGGCTTTTCGTGCCATCTCGGTTCGTCAAAGGAGACATAATTCACCGTACAGCCCGAAGCGTCATGGATCAGCACGAGTCCGCCGAGTTCGTACATGACTTCGCAGGCGCCGCCGTAGTCCGGCGCGAAAGGCGGAAGAACCCG
Organism: uncultured Eubacteriales bacterium; assembly: GCA_902772745.1. Lineage (GTDB taxonomy): Bacteria > Bacillota > Clostridia > Lachnospirales > Lachnospiraceae > UBA1267. The sequence goes on along the minus strand of CACYBV010000275.1, from coordinate 15,804 downwards.
GTATAAGTCTTTCATGCGCGCACCTCCTTCCCCGAAGCCCTCATCATCTTCGGCTCTTGCCGCTGTTCCGCGCGGATCCCGGCGGCATTTTTCGGATGGAGGTACGCCTCAAGGATCCGCTCCGCAAGCTTTCGGAGCCCGTAGAAGCCCCATTCTCCGTTGTCGTAAAAGATATCGACGGCCGCCTTTGTCCCATAGAAGGAGGAGGAAACCATTCCGATGCCGATCGTGTTCTCTCCGCCGCACTTTTCAGCCGTCACATACGCCCGGTCCCCGGCCCGCAGGATGCTTCCGCTGTCCAGGTCCGGATCCGCGCGTTTGATGTCGTCCGCGTAAACCCGTGCGACCGTAAAGCCGCAGGATTCGAGCGTTTGGCGCAGCGCGTCCGGGAAGAGCGTTGCGGTCGAGTCGATGATGAGCTTTGTATCCCCGATCTCCCGGGCACAGGACTGAAGGTTCCTTCTCGTCTCGTCCTCCATCGCCTGCAGATCAGGAAGCGGGAGTGAGAGCGCCGAACACACATCCGTAAGCGTCTTTCGGATCACCGCGAAATCATAGCGTGAAAAATACGGAAGCATCGGCGTCCCGTAGCGCTCCGTAAGCAGTTTCCCCGCAGATGATGCAAAGGGCATCAGGCAGAGGTTCAGCGACGATGCACGGATCTTCAGGTAATCCTCATAAGAAGCGCCCTCCTCCTGAATATGCAGCGCGCGGTAACCGTTTTCGCTGAGGAGCTTCACGAGCTCGCATTCCGGGTCATAAGCGATATTCGAGCCCAAAAAAGCGACGATTTTCTCCTTTTCCGCCGGATCTTCCGGGAGCGGCGACATCATGTCCTTATTCAGCGCCACCATCGGATTGTCGCCCGAAAAACGCGTGATCGGGCACATCCTGAGAACAAAACAGTTGAGTCCGGGGTATCGCGCCATGATCTCTTCCGTCTGGAAACTGTGGTCGTTTCCAAGCATCGCGTCGATGCAGCTGACGTAGAGGATCAGGGCCTTCGGCTTCGGTTCGACCGTGTCCATGATTTGGGAAGCGGCTTCGATCGTCTTTTCCTCGTAATTTCCGGAAACGATGTCGTCTTCCGTGAGCGCCAGCACGTCAATCCGGTCCTTGTAGCCGTATTTCACCGCGTTCAGGCAGATGATCCGGGCACAGGAAACCGGGCAGACAAAAAGAATCCGGCTCTCCGGAATGTCTAGGGCGATCCGCGCCACATCCCAGCCGCCGTGGTAGGGGTGACAGTAGCGGGGCAGGCCGCCGGTGTTGTCTGTAATCATATATTCTCTCCATTTTCTGTCATCCCGAGCGAAAGCCGGGGCCGGAGCCGATGAGTCCCGTCCGGACGGAAGTACTTTTTATAACGGGAGTCCTCCATTCCCTTCGCTCGACATGATACAGCGGGTTATTCTTCGCATTCTTTAAGAATATTCTTTGCCATCTCCCGGTAGGTATCCGCGAGCGCGCTTTCCGGGAAGGCCGCGACGACTGTTTTCCCGAGCGCCTCCGCCTCCTGCACAAGCCCGTCCCTCGGGATCACGGAAACGATCTTCGATTCGATATCGTCCGCGAACTTTTCGACGCGCGCAAGCTCCTGGTCCACGTTCCGCGAGTTCAGGATCACGCCCCGGAGCCGCGCATAGCCGCGGGCTTTGAAATTGTCGACTGCGATCGCGATGTTGCCCGCCGCGTAGATCGCCATCTTTTCACCCGAAGTCACGACGAAAACATTCCGCGCGTAGCCGTTCCGGATCGGCATCGCAAAGCCGCCGCAGACCACATCCCCGAGGACATCGTAGATCACGACATCCGGCTGATAAACCTGGAATGCGCCGAGCTTCTCCATTTTTTCGAAAGCCGTGATGATTCCCCGGCCCGCACATCCGACGCCGGGCGTCGGGCCGCCGGCTTCGATGCAGATCACGCCGCCGTCGCCGACGGCCGCGATGTCCGAAAGCGCCACCGCATCTCCCTTTTCACGGATTGCGTCGAGCACCGTTGTGATTTTCTGCCCGCCGCATAAAGCGCCGGTGGAGTCGGCTTTCGGGTCGCAGCCGACCTGCATCACGCGGTAACCCATCTCCGAGAGGGCCATGCTTAAGTTTGCGGCGGTCGTGGATTTTCCGATGCCGCCCTTTCCGTAAAGCGCGATTTTTATCATGTATTTCTATCTCCTTCTGTCATTACGGGCAGAAGCCGGAGCCGAAGCATCCCGTCCGGGTCGGTATCGCTGAAATGACGGGATCCCTCGGCGCGCTCCGCTCACCCAGGATAAGCTGTTTATACTGTATTTCCGTCGAAATTGATGCGGTTCTCATACCTGATCCATCGGGAAGACATTCCCCCCGATAATCTCCTGCTCCTCCGGCGAATGCGAGGACAGGATCACGGGAATACTGAGCTTTTGAAGAAGCGGCGCGAGACGTCTGATCAAAGGAATATCCATTCCCTTAAACGGTTCGTCGAGAAGCAGCAGCTCCGCCGGATATGCGAGTGCCCTCGCCAGAGCGACACGCCGCCGCATACCGCCCGAAAGCGATCCGGGTTTGCTGTTTGCTTCCGCGGAAAGCTCCACTGCCCGGAGGTAATGCATTGCCTTTTCGCGGTCATCGCAGACAATCTCTATATTCTGCAGCGCCGAAAGCCAGGGCAAAAGCCGGTCATCCTGGAACATCAGCGAAATCCGCTCCGGGCTGCCTGTAATCTTTCCCGAATCCGGTGTGATCAGCCCTGCGATCGTATGCAGGAGCGTCGTCTTGCCGTATCCCGAAGGCCCCGTAAGGAGCGTGATCCCGTCTCCGAATTCCGCGGAGAAATTCTGCAGTACTTTCTTTTCGCCGTAACTCACACAGAGGTTTTCAATCTTCATCCTTCACCTCCTGCGTGCGGCTTTTTCGTCTCTTCATGACAAACTGGATCAGCTTTTCAAAGAAGAAGCTGAACAGCACAACGATCGCGGTCCATGCAAAGAGGTCCGCAGTCTCCAGATACTGCTTCGAATAATACATCTGCCCGCCGATCGCGAACTTCGGGAGCGCGAGCGTTTCCGCGGCGATTCCCGCCTTCCACGCCAGGCCCAGCGCTGTCAGCGCGCCGGAATAAAAGTACGGGAGCACGGACGGAATGAATACATACCGAATCGTTTTCCACCTGCTGAAGCGGTAGATTTCCGCGACCTGAAGGAGCTGCGGATCCGTTTCCCGGATGCCTGTCCGCACATTTCCGAACACAATCGGCGTCACGAGAAGCGCCGAGATAAAAACCGGGACATAGTCATAGGGAATCCAGAGCATGACAAGGATGATGAAACTCGTCACCGGAACGGAACTGATGATCCGTACAAGCGGCGACAGGAGGGCGTCCGGAATCCGGAAGAATCCGCACAGAACCGCGATAATCACCCCGGCGAGACAGCCGGAAACATAACCTCCGAGCACCCGGAGAAGTGATTTTCCGAGAATCCCGAAAAAGTCCGGCCGCCGCAGGATATTCCACAGATGGCGCAGAACCGCGAGCGGCGAAGGAATCAGAAGCTCCTGGTGCACGAGAAGCGAAGCCCCGGTCCAGACAGCGATCCAGAAAAGAAAAACCAGCAGGCCGACAAGCGGCCGGGCTTTTTTCGCCTGGCCGCCTGTCCCGCTGTTCAACCGATAAAGTCTCTTACTTTTTGGAGCCATAGTAGAAATCGTCTCCGGGCATTGCGCCGCCGACAGAAGCCGGATCAGCATCGTACAGCACCTGGAAATAACCCTCTACCGACTGCCGCAGCTTCTCGCCTTTTACACAGACGATCGCGGCGTCCGGAATCGCGTTCTTTGCGATCTGGGCATTTCCGGTGATCTCGTATTTCGCAACCAGTTCTGCGGAGGCGTCCACGTCTTTCAGCACTTCCGATACCGACTTTTCATAGGTTTCGAGGAAGGCGTCCACCGCGTCCTTATGTTCCTTGATGAATTCGGTCCGGGCAACGATGCAGCCCATCGTCAGCTGGCTGCCGTCTCCCGCCGCATTGTCATAGGCTTCGGTCATGTCGATTGCCTTGCGGACATCCGTATTCTTCATCAGGATCGTCGTCACCGCGGGAACCGGAAGCATGCACAGGTCGATCTCGCCCGAAATCATCTTAGCCGCAATCGCCGACGCATCCTCAAACTCGATCGTCACATCCGTACCGGGCGTAAGTCCTGCCTTCTCAAGCACGAAGTTGATCATATACTCCGGATTGCTGCCCCGTCCCAGGGTGTAGATGGTTTTTCCCTTAAGGTCTGACACCTCATGCACCGTGTCGCCGTTTTCGAGAATATACAGCACACCGAGGCAGTTTAAAGCGAGAAGCTGCACACCGCCGGAAGTCTTGTTGTAAAGGTTCGCCGCGACATTCGTCGGAAGCGCGCCGATGTCCAGGTCGCCGTTACTGAGTTTCGCGACGATGTCCGTCACATCCGGAGTCAGTGTGAAATGATAGTTTTTATACACGCCGTTTTCCGCATCGTCCATCAGCTTCACGGCACCCATGCCGGTCGGGCCTACGAGGACGCCGATATTGATGTCGGTCGCGTCCGCCTTCTTTTTCGTGCATCCCATCACAGAAGCCGCAAGAAGGGCCATCGCAAGGATCAGTGAAATGATTTTCGCAGTTGTTTTCATAATTCTCCTCGTTCAGTAATATATATTCGCCGCACGCCGTTTCTGCGCCGGCGAATGATACTATAACTGAAAAAAGGAGAGAAATACATTGCATTTGCAACCTGTTTGCAGGATTTCAGCAAAGATCCTCCGCATATCGTTTCTGATTCGCTTTGTCTTCCGGTGCGCGGGATCCGTCAGAAATCTTCCAATCCCCGCAGAACTTATGAGCGGCACAGTTCAAACACATTTCCCCTGAACCGTATGACCCCCTCTTTCTGCATCCGCGAAAGTTCCCTCGACAATGCGCTCTGGTTCACTCCGAGATACACCGCCATGGCTTCCCGCGAGAAGGGGAGGACAATGGTCCCGGAGTCCCGGGAAGTCCGGTATTCGCTTAACAGCGTAATCACCTTCTCCCGGATGCTGCCCTTGCTGAGGATCTGGATGCGCCTGTTCAGCGCAAGCGAGCGTTCCGCAATCATCGTGGTAAAGCGGCGCGAAAGTTCGCAGTCCAAAGCGGAAAGTTTCCTGCAGGGATTGTGCAGGAATTCCGTGTCCATCACAAGGACCGAAGAGTCCTCCACCGCCTGGATATACACCGACGCCTCCCTGCCGATTGTGCAGAGCGCTTCCCCAAAGGTGATTCCTTCGGTTACGCTCGCCATCAGCATCTGGTTCCCGTCGAAATCATCCATGAAAACCTGAATGTTTCCGGAAAGAAGCAGGCCGAAGGACCGAAGCGGCCCCGAAGCCCGGTGCAGGTATTCGCCTTTTTTATAGTGTTTTTCTCTCGCGTGGAAAAAATCTTTCGCATACAGAAGCTCTTCCGGGGAAAGCCCCCGGAAGAGTACGCATTTTTCAAGAACATGCCGGTCTGTCATGGTCTGTTCCTCTCAGTATGATGCATCAGCGTCATGGATCCGCCCTGCGGACGGAATCCTTCCGCTCACTTTGTCCGCTCAGGAAGGCAGAAGGACCGGCTTACTTTTCCGCCGCCTTCGCTTTCTTCGCCTGCAGCTCATCCACCTGCTTCTTTCCGAGCGGGTTCACAAAACGCAGGAGGATAAATACGAGAATGTACAGCACAGCGGGAATCAGCACGGAGTACGCGTACATGCCGCGAAGTGTCGCGTCGGTGATGTTCTCGGTATTCAGGACATTCTCCGTATAACCGATCCGAAGGAGCGCCGCGTTGACAAGGATCGCCGCGATCGTCTGACCGAGCTTCCGCATGAAGGAATAGAAAGAGTACGAAGTCGCCGTATCCGTCAGCCCGAATTTCACTTCATTGTAATCCATCGCGTCGTTTGCGAGCGACCACACGAGAAGGAAGATGAAGGCGTTTCCGACACCCGACAGGAACAGCACAATGAGGTAGAGGACCACATTGTGGGTGTTCATGAGGTACAGGATGAGGTTGCAGACGCCTGCGACCAAGATTCCGTAGGCGCAGACCTCCCGGCGGCCGTATTGATTGCCGAGTTTCGTTGCAAAGAACATGATCACCGCTACCGGCAGATACTGGAACACGGTCGGCAGGAAGGTAAGTTTCTGCGCATTGAAATAATAGTCGAAGAGATAGCTGTAATAGCTCTGGCCGAACATCTGGGCAGCCAGAAACAGCATGCTCGCAACGCAGACCGCAACGAAGGGACGGCTTTTGAACAGGATTTTAATAACCTTCCAGGTCTGCCCTCTGTCCTGATTCTGCGGCTCGGTTTTCACGCGTTCCCTGGTCCACTTATATGCCAGGGAGAATCCGATCACGCAGAGGACTGCGATGACGATGACGCCGATCAGGATCTTCTGGTAAGACATCACTTTGGTCATAACCGCATTGCCGGCCTCGTCGAGAACCGCTTCGCCGTTCTCATCCTTCAGCGGAACGGAAATATAGCACAGCGAAATCAGCGCCATCGCAGGCATCGCGCCAAAAGTCGAACCGATCGATCGGAACACAGAGAGCGTTGAACGCTCTTTATCGCTGGAGCTTATGACCTGCGAGAGAGATCCGTAAGGAATATTGATGCAGGTATAGAGCATTCCAAAAAGGATGTAGGTAACGTATGCAAAAATCAGGTTTCCGGTCTCGGAAAGTCCCGGGATCCGTACAAACATCAGGACCGCCGCAAGCGCTACGGGGAGCGCAAAAACCTGCAGCCACCTCCGATAGCGGCCAGAGGGCTTTACCGGCGCCCGGTCGATGATCCGGCCCCACAAGGGGTCGTTGACGGCATCCCAGATCCGTGCGACAATGAACATGATCATGATGCTCACGATCCCGATTCCGACGACGTCCGTGTAATACTTCTGCAGCACCGACTGCACAAGACCGAAGACAAGAAGCGACGAGAAGTCGCCGAGGGCGTAACCGATCTTATCCTGCTTCGTAATACCGCTGGTTTTTTCGATCGCTGCGTTTTTTTCGATCGCTTTGTTCTTTCCCATCCTGCTCCCCTTTCCTGTTCTGCAGTCCCGGGCCAAGTCCGCCGTTGATGAATGATCCCCCGATCCTGGTGACTGATGCGAACTTATGCAAAACCGGAACCTGTTGTCCGTCTGATTCCCGAATGGAATCCCTCCGGGATGACAGATTTTTTACTGATTCCCTGATCCGGCGAGTCCTTCAGCTTTTCCCCGGACAAACACCGGAATCCTTCCAATCGGCGCTTCAGTCTCCTGCCATCCGGGAAGCACCGCATTCCCGCTCCAGAAGTCCTTCCAGCAATCCTCCGGGAGCCAGACCTTTCTTATGACTGCCCCTTCTTCGATCACCGGCGCGACGAGAATATCGCGCCCGAGAAGGTACTCGTCGGAAATCGTGTAGGCTTCCGGCTCGTCATAATGCCAGAACAGCGGACGCTGCACGGGAAGCGCGTCCTCTATGAGCTCCTTCACGCACTCCTCCAGATACGGCTTCAGCTTCACATGAAGATCCGCACAGGATTTCAGATGCGAGAGAAGCTCCGGATTCCCGTCGAACTGCACGTTGTTCCAGGGCTGGTTGCCCTCGTGGAAACGCATCACCGGAGAAAAGACATTCATCTCCTCCCAGCGCATCAGAAGCTCTTCCGAGCGCCTCATATGGTCGTTTGTGGTATAGCCGCCGACGTCCGAATGCGCCATCCCGAATCCGCAGACTGCAAGCGAAAGCGTCGCCGGAATCACCGATCCGATGCCGTCGTCCAGGGACCAGTCGACATGCTGGTCGCCGGTCCACATGATCAGGGAATCTTTGACGGACCCTGTGAATCCGGCGCGCATGAAGAAGAAAATTTCATCCTCCATTCCGCACTCTTCGACAGCCTCCCGGTTCATCTGAGCCCAGACCGCCGGCCAGCGGTTATGCCAGAGTTCCGCAGGCTCCCCGTTCCATAAAACCGCATCTGTCGGGAGATACTCCCCGAAATCCGCCATCCAGCCTGAAAGCCCGATGCCGATCATGTTTTTCTTGATGATATTTTTGTACCAGCCGTATGCTTCCGGATTGGTGAAATCGATCATCGCGGCCGGGAACACCGTAATCGTGACAAGATAGTCCTCCCCGTCCGCGTTTTTCACGAGGTATCCTTTTTCATGGGCTTCCGGGTAGAGGTTCCGCTCCAAAGCAATGAAAGGATTGATGTAGCCTAAGAAACGTACGCCTTTTTCGCGCCACTCTTTGATCTTCTCCGGAAGATTCGGGTAAAGATCCCGGTCGTATTCCCAGTTCCACATGACCTGATAACCGAAAGTGTTGTTCCTGCAGCCGCACCAGTCCTGGCACCAGAAGCCGACCGTCGGAACGCCTGCCGAAAGCAGCTTCTGAAGCTTCCGGTCGACTTCTTCCGATCCGCGCTGCGACGCCGCGATCACACCGTCATAAACCCAGTCCGGCAGTTTCCGCTGGCCGCCGAGAAGCTTCCGGATCTTCTTCCCGAGTTCGGGGAAGGAATCCGCTTCACCGATGATGATCCGCGGTTCTTCCTGCAGGTACAGTGTCGTCGAATCCGGCGCTGTGAAATCAAACTGCATGTAGCGCACGGTATCGCAGTGAATAAAATACTTTTTCGAAGAGACCACGGTCGGCTGGACATAGTAGGATTCATACTCGGAAAACGGCAGCTTGTGCTTCGGGTCTTTTCCCGAAACCGCTTCCCGCTGCAGCTTCTCCGTGATCCTTTTGCTGTTCTGGTGCTCCGCCGTGAAGACCCGGGCCCTGAGGCCCTTCAGGTCCCACTCCGAATAGGTTTCGCCGCCGCCGTAAAAGTGCTCCGAAGGCTCCGATGGAATTGTGATAGAGAATCGGTTCGGCAGAAGGGGCTTTACAAGGATTTCTGCATCCTTCTTCCCGCGGGCCCCAAGATACCTAAGAACGGTGTTTCCGTCTTCCTCCGAAAGCCGCAGCAGATATTCGACCGGAACGCCCGGGTCTTCGTAGACCAGGATCTGTCCGGATGCCATAGCGTCATCCGGTCCGGCACCATAAGCGGCGTTTCCGCATTCGGTTCCGGAAAAGCGAAGTTCCTTCTGATAAGTGAATTCTTCGTCATACGAAAAGGAACCATGCGACATGGTAAAATTGTTTGTTCCGTATCCGATGGAAAAACGGATGGCGGAAGGGTTCGTAAAAAACATATCAGACCTCACAGGCTTCCCCCCTATGGGGAAAGTTTTTCTGTTACGGAAGCCGGTTCCCCGCCGCAAGGTAAATCTCGTACCACTCTTTTCTCGTGAGCGTGAAGTCGCAGGCGCGCGCGGCTTCGCGGATTCTTTCCGGTTTTGTCGTTCCGATGACCGCCTGGGTCTTTCCGGGGTAGCGCAGGATCCACGCTAAAGCGACCGCCGTATTGGTAACGCCGTACTTTTCCGCAAGTTCATCGATCTTCGCGTTCAGTTTCTCGTATTTCGGAACGCCGAAGAACACGCCCTGGAAATAGCCGTACTGAAGAGACGACCAGGCCTGGATCACGATGTCGTGAAGCCGGCAGTATTCAAAGGTCCCGGCGCTGCGGACGATGCCCGCATCAATTTCCATGTTGACATTGAAGCCTTCGTCAAGCGCCGGCGTGAATGCCGCCGAAAGCTGCAGCTGGTTTGCGGCAAGGGGCTGCTTCACGCAGGTCCGAAGAAGCGCCATCTGCGAAGGATTCTCATTCGAAACGCCGAAATCCAGCACCTTTCCGGAAGATTCAAGGATATCGAAGGCTTCCGCGACTTCCTCCGGCTCCATCAAAGCGTCCGGGCGGTGCAGAAGCAGGGAATCCAGATGGTCGGTCTGAAGTCTCATAAGAATCTTGTCCACAGACGCGAGGATGTGCTCCTTTGAGAAGTCAAAATAGTTGAAGCCGTCCGTGTGAATTCCGCATTTGGACTGGATCCACATTTTGCCGCGAAGGTCGGGGCGTTTCAGGAGAAGTTCGCCGATCAGCGCCTCGCATTTCCCGCCGCCGTAAATGTCCGCAAGGTCAAAGGCGTTGATGCCTTCCGACAGACAGGTGTCAACAAAAACCTCCAGCTCCGGAACACTCATCTGGTTGATGCGCATGAGCCCTGCGACCACCTCGGAAATCTTCGCCTTCTGTGTACCGAATTCAATATAACGCATAGTGTACCTCCTGAAGTTCGTTCTGCCGGCCTTACACGGTCGCCGGACAGACAGATTGTTACCTATAAAGTATCACATCCGGTCTTCAAAATCAACCGAAACCGTAAAATAAGAGCCGGGCTTTCCGCACAGGAAAAAACTGCCGGACCGGCTCGTTCCATGCCTCTTTTTATGTACAATACCACTTGAAAAAAACTGGTGTTTTTGCTATACTGGCACTTGATTTTTAATATATTAAGGAGTATTCAGATGAGCAATCGGGAGATTTACAGAAAAACACTTTCCTTCTCGCTGCTTCGCGTGCTTTGGGACTTTTTCGCATTTCTCATACTCGGCGGCCTTACCACCCTCGGCTTTGTCCTTGCCGAGAAAATGATGGATAAGGGGCTGATTGGCCTTGTGATCGGCTTTATCGTCGGTGTCATCATTGTCGTGATCATGATGCGTTTTGTCTCCTACTACTTCAAGGCGGGGCAGATTGCCATGATGACAAAAGGCATCGTGGAAGGAAAGCTTCCGGACAACGTTGTCCGCGAAGGCAGAGCAATTGTAAAGCGCCGTTTCCTGACGGTCGCCGTGTTTTTCGCGGCAACCAAAGCCATAAAGGCCATCTTCAATGAGATCGGAAACGCGATTAGCAAAGTCGGCAATGCGGTCGGTGGAGATACCGGTAATGCGGTCGGTTCCGCGATTTCCGCGGTCCTTCAGGTCATCGTCGCGTATCTTTCAGACTGCTGCCTCGGCTGGATTTTCTACCGTGAAAGCGAAAAGCCCGCCCGCGCCACACTTGAAGGCGCCGTACTCTTCTTCAAACACGGAAAGACCTTCTTCAAAAACATGGGCCGCGTCTTCGGTATCGGCCTGGTCTCACTCCTCGTGATCGGCGGTGCGTTCTCAGGCGTTTTCTACGGAATCTTTCTGCAGTTCCCCCAGTCTTTTGCGGTGCTTTCCGCCGAGGTCCTGGACGCCGCTGCCCGTGCGGGAAAAGAGCTTCCGGCTTTCTTTTCCAATCCGCAGACTTTCACCCTTGCCTGTGCAGTCGGTGCCGGCGTGATTCTCTGGTCTATCCTGCATTCGGTGTTTGTCCGCCCCTTTGTCCTGACCGGCGTGCTGAAGAATTATCTTGAATCCGGCATGAAAGACGTTCCGACAGAACAGAGCTTCGCGAACCTGGATACGAAGTCCAAGAGATTCGCAAAACTTCACAAAGAACTGTATGCGTGATTTCAGGTTTATACTGTGAAACACAATCCGGCCGGAATCTGTTCCGGCCGGATACTTTTTTCCCTCAGCGACGGGAAAGCCTTTCATAGGCAATCCGCGGATCGCCGTTTTTCAGATAAATAATTCCCCGGCGCGAAAAGCCGGCCTTCTGAAGCGCCTGCTGCATCACATAGTTGTCCGCATGCGTATCGATCCGGATATGATGAAACAGCGGTTCCGCGAAATCCAGCGCGGCCGTAAGAATCCGGTGCCGGCTTCCGTCCGATCCGATGCTGTGAATCGTCGCATAAGGCGTATCGGAAAGCCAGCTGCCGTCCTCGATCACCGCATAGGTCGGGTCCGGCTCCGTAAAAAGTGCGAAAGCCCCGACGGGGTGCGTTTCCATCCCCGCCAGGCCTGTGTCCGCAGCGGCTTCCGATTCCGCGGTCACGACATACAGATGCCCTTCGCGGAGATCCCTTAGAAGCAGTTCCTCCTCCGGGCTTGTATTGCCCCACTGGTTCGGATTTCCGTGTGTCCTCATGAATTCCCGCGCCGCGCGGTAAATCCGCCGAAGCTCCGGAAAATCCTGCAGGTTCGCTTTCCTGATTCTCATGCTGTCCCTTCCTGAATGCTGTTTTTCTCTGTTCCGAATTCTGCGCGGGCCATCCCGCACGCCAATCACCGGAAGCGGCATAAAGCCGCATTCCGGGCTTTCTGCATTTGTCAAATCTCCGTACGCCGGCGTACGGAGATTTTCCTCATTGCGGGCCGCAAAAAACCCCGGCAGGCGGAATCGTGTGCTTCCTCTGCCGGGGTCTAAAGCCCTGTGTTTTACGCGATTCCCGTAATCTTCAGGTTTTTCAGCTTTGTCACGCGCGGAATCACAATGCTGTCATACTGTTCGGTTTCTTTGGAGAATTCCATGGTCGGAACCGCCTCCGCCATCTGGCCGGTGACAGAACCGCCGCTGACAATCCGGACCTTTCCGTCCTGATGGAGATATCCGAGCCGGATTTCGCCGGCAATGTTCCCGGCCATCGGATCCACCTGGAAATCGGAGAATTCCACGACTTCGAGGTAATCGCCCTCGCGGACTTCCTGCTCGGAGCGTGAGCCGCCTTCGACCACGATGTTCCGGACGATGGAGCTGTCTTCCATCCCGAGATACTGGCAGAACTGCCGGTGTCCCCAGTTGTTCTTTGTGACACCCTGATCAATCAGGAGCCTGTCTTTGATCGCCGCGCCTTCATCGTCAATCGGATAATCTGCGGAAGAGTTCGAAAGTGCGGAAACCGCCTTCATTGTAATCCGGTCGCCGCCCGCGTTTTCCGCAACTTCCTTTCCGGCCGTCCAGTCCGAAAGATGCCGGTAGATCATGTCGGCGCTCGTCTTGTTGGCAAAATACGAGTAAATGTTCACAGCATCGTCCGTCGAGAACAGCACATCAAAGGTGCCGAGTTTCGGCGTGGGCTCGGTGTGCAGACGGTCCTTCGCGTACTTGAGCGTCTTCTCGATATCGCGCTGAAGCTTCGCCTGATCGCAGGTACCGGAACGGTACATCCGGTAAAGCTCGATCTCATGGTCTTCCGTTCTCGCGTTGACAACCACTTCGATCATGGAGCTCGGGTAGCGGACAGTGTATTCCACGCCGTTCGAATTCAGGTAATGACGGGTGATTTCCTTCACGAAAATCTCATAGGAGTTGATGTCCTCGGTCCTGGTCTCCCGGACTTCCTGCATCGCGGTAATGAAGTTCTTTGCGATTTCAGCCGTATCGACTTCCCGGAGCTCCGGTGTGACGACCGCTTTGTCATTCAGCCGATAAGCCGGATTTTTCACAAGAGAGGCCTGGAAATAAATGTCGGAAACCGTCTTTTCAATCTCCTGATCCGTTGCGCCGGGCGAAATCTCGCCGGAAGCCGAGCCAAGAAAGCCATCCGGAAGCGCACGGTAAAGGGTAACGCCGTAAGTTTTCACGTCGGTAATCCGGTTCTGGTCCAGTTCGTGGCGGATGAAGTAGAATTCCCAGCCGCGTTCCGTTTTTTCCGTAAGCTCCCAGACTTCGCATCCGAGCGCTTTGATTTTTTCCTGTATCAGTGATAACATCATCCGAGCCTCGCTTTCGTCTTCAGGTACGGGCCGCCGTCGGCCACCTTGACCCACTCCTTATGGCCTTTGCCGCAGGCGCCGTTTCCGTCCACCTTGCGGTCCGTCGAAGCCATCGAAATTCCGCCGAGAAGATCCGGCACATAGCCGGTCATGACGACCGGTGAAACCACTTTCCCGGTATATTCGCCGTCTTTGATCTCGTAGCCGCGCGCAATAATGCACTGGATGCCCCAATGCTTCGGGTCTTCCATGCCGCTCTGGGTTCCGGAAAGCAGGTATCCGTGCTTCACAGACTTCACCATCTCTTCGAGCGTATCCTCACCGGAATCGAAAACCGTATTGGTCATGCGGGTATAGGCTTTGTGCGAGAAGCTCTCGCGCTTGCCGTTGCCGGTCGGCTTTGTCCCGAGCCGCAGCGCCGAAAGCGCGTCGCAGATGCCGGTCCTGAGGATCCCGTGGTCGATCTCTATGACATCGCCCGCAAGCGTTCCCTCATCGTCAAAAACATATGCCGTGACGCTCTCGTCGCAGAGTGCGCCCTCGTGCATCGTGCAGAGATCCGATCCGACGCGTTTTCCGATGTATTCGGCGCCCAGAGCACGCTTTTTCACGAACATATCCATCTCGACACCGTGACCGAAAGCTTCATGCGCAATGAGGCCGCTGATGCCGGGATCGGTGATGATTTCATACTCGCCGGGCACGATCTTTTCAGAGCCGAGCACTTCTTCCATCATTTTCGGAAGTTTTTCGACGACTTCCGAAAGGCCTGAGAGCACTTCGGGGCCGCAGCATCCGGATACGCCTTCATGGGCAAACTTAATTTCGCCGTCGTCGCTCGGCGCGTAGGAGGCGCAGCTGCCTTCCGTATAGACATAGCTCTGACGGAGGAAACGGTTTCTGCTGATGAACATCTTGGAAATATGCGTGGAACTCGCATTCAGCATGCAGTCCAGTGCCCGGGGGATGATCTCCATGCCCCGGCCGGAAAGTTCGGTCAGCTTTTCCACGAGTACCTTCATATCCTCTTCTTCCGGGAGGCGTTCGGTTTCTTTTTCCACAAAAAGCTGAAGCGGCTCGTCATCGAGGATTCCGGTCTCGTACGTCTTTGTTCCGGTCAGCGCCATCAGGTCGAACTGGCGCTGAAGATCTTTTTCGATCTCTTCCGCCAGGTCCTCGATCCGTTCCGGGACTTCATTGAACGCGTACTCGCTGTACTGCCCGTTCCTGGCAACGCGGACAACATTGCCGCGTTCCGTCGTCATGTTTTTACCTGAAACACGCTTGCTTCTCTGGGAAATGGAGACCGAAAAACCAACGGAATCCGTGGAGAGCACGCTGACATAGTCAAACGAGCGTCCGAGGATCTCCGTAAGCGTCTTCATCCCGGGAGCCAGAGCATCCAGATAGGGTGAAAAAGGTGCTTTCATCGTCTTAAGTATCCTTCCTTTTCGTGTATATCACAGCCGGGTCAGTCCTTTATGCTGCGCCGCCGCTCCGTTCAGAGTCCAGGACCGCTTCCCCGATATGTCTTCAGGGATACGGCGCGGATTCCGGCTCTGACATCATTATACAACTTTTTTAGCAAAAAACAACCTGCGATTCGTAAGTTGCGTCAGTGCGCTTCTCCCGCTTCCGTCAGAATCCGGTACTGCTTTGTCCTGAAATCCGCCTGAAGGACGGCGCTGCAGCCCCCGTTCTCCCAGCGCATTTCGATCTTTCCGTCTTTCCCGCCGGAGCAGGAGAATTCCCCGTCAAACGCCGGGCAGCGGTTCCGAAAGCGCATCACTTCATACAGTTTCTGAAGGAACGGCGCCTGCATCCTTTCGCGGATTTCCGCCTCCGTGAAATTGTGTCGGTTCACTTCCCGCCCGCCGGTTCCTGCAAGAAGGCAGGAAAAATCGTTTGTTCCCGCGAGGAGTCCGACGTAATAAATCTGCGGAATGCCCGGCGTGAAGAGCTGGACGATCCGCGCGAGAAGGTACGCGTCCTCATCCTCGTCCATCGCGCTGAAGAAAGTTCCGCCGAGCTGGTAGATTTTCTCCTTCCCCGCGCCGGTCCGGATTCTCGAAGACCAGAACATGTCCCGGTCCTGCATCTCCTGCGGGAGTTTTCGGAATTCGCGGATGTAGCGGCCGCGGATGATTGTGCTGATCGAATCAATCTCTTCAGGCGTCAGGAGACCCGCCGAAACTGTCGGCGTAGGTGATCAGCATGCATTTGTTTTCGATCGGTTTCATGCCCGGCCTCCCGTCACATCAGTCTTCCGG
>CACYBV010000274.1 GCA_902772745.1 uncultured Eubacteriales bacterium | reverse complement strand
GATCGATATTTGAAGATGAAAAAAAGCGGCACCGGCCGCTTTTTTTTCACTCCCATTCAATGTAGCCTGAGATCGGATCGGAGTAATGTTCATCCGAGCAGGGTTCATAGCGGTCCCCGGTGTAGTGATCGAAGAAATCACCGGGGGCTTCGTAGATTTCACCGGTTTCATTATCGTAAACACGTTCGTAGCCCATTTCCTGGTCTCTTCTCTTCTGGGATTCGCGGTCGTATGCTGCGGACTGCTCTTCCCAGGCCCCGATGACGATATCCGTCATGTCGGAACAGATATCCGAGATTTCCTGCATGACCTGGCCCTGAAATTCCACCTCTTTTTTGTATTCACTCTTAAAATAATCCGTGAACTCGATGGAACCGAGCGTTTTGTCGAGGACGCCGATCCAGTTCGGCAGTTCGCCGTCCGGAGCGGTCATAAAGATCGCGCTGTATACATAAAGACCGGTTACATAGTAGAGCCAGACCGGCATAATGTTGCAGTAGTAAACGCCGTCGAGTTTCTCTCCCTTTTCATTGACCGAGGTCGCGCGGATCGTTTCACCGCCGACAGCGTCCACGCCGAAGGATTCCACAAGCTCAAAATCCAGGATTTCCGGGAACTGGAAGAGCTCGGTATTGTTGACGCGAAGCGCCTCGCTGAAGATCTTGTAGAAAGCTTCCGTTGTCTGCGGATCAATCCAGGGCATCCGCGGAAAATCGGAGTCGGGATATGCGCTGAAGAAGAAATTGTAATCCTCCTCGGAGCTGAAGTATCCTTCCGTCTTCATGTTGAAGAAAACACAGAACCTGGGGTCTTCGGGATTATAGATCTTGAATGTATAGTGAATATAGTCGGAAACATCACAGGTATCCACAACCCAGCCTTTCGGAATCCAGGCGGTGAAGAGGCCGTTGTCGTAATACTCATATTCAACGGAGGCATTTTCGGAAGGAGTAATACGGAAGTCCGCGTCACGTGCGGGTTTGGTTTCTTTTTCCGTTGCTTTCTCGGTTTCCGTTTCTGTTTCCGTTTCTGTTTCGGTTTCTTTCTCGGTTTCCGTTTCTGTTTCGGTTTCCGTTTCTGTTTCCGTTTCTGTTTCCGTTTCTGTCTCAGTCTCCGGTTCGTCGGCCGAAGTCTCCTCTGTCGTGTCCGCTTCCGTCGTATCGTCAGCAGGCACGGAAGTGGATTCTGCGGGCTTTACGGAATCTTCTCCGGCAATCTCTGTCACCAGATTCCAGAAACCTTCGAAATTCTCTAGTTCGTATATATGCTCGGAACCGTCCTCTTTCACCTCGAGGTTTGTCCGGTTCAGGCTGATCACGGTTTCCGTTCCGTCCGCCCAGACAAAGGTCACAGAACTGTAGCTGTCCGTTGCAAAAGTATCCGTTCTTTCTCCGACACGGATTTTTCTGAACAGGGCAACCAGTTCACGGATCTGTATGGGATCCGAGGTTTCGTTTGTAAACAGCGTTCCTTCATCGTCGACTCCAACCCGGACTGTTTCGGGCATCTCATCTGCGATATCATTGATTTTTCTGTCCGGATATTCCATATAGAGATAAGCGTTTTTCTTCATGCCCTGCTCTTCTTTTACTATCGGGGCTTCCGTCTTATTCTGCTTTGTATTCTTGTCAGTACAGGCGGTAAGCGATCCCAGAAGCAGACTCAGGCAAAGGATTGCTGCGATGGTTCTTTTCATCATCTTTTTCATAAAATAAATCCCCTTTTATTCAAAATCTCGATGCAGCAGCTTTCTGCTCTGCCTTTACTGACAACATCATACAATAAGGGGTTGCCGATTGCAAGAAAAAAAGCCTAAAAAAAGAGCAAAAAAGAACCCGCAGCCGGGCCGCGGGTTTCTCTGTGTTTTTCTCTTTTTCCTGCATCAGTCGTTCTTGATATGAACATCGAGCTGCGGGAAGGGGACGACGATCTTGTTCTCCTGGAACACCTTCTGCAGTTCCTCCAGAAGCCCGAGGTAGACATCCCAGTAGGTTCCGGACTTGGTCCAGGCACGCACGGTCACCTTGGTGCCGTTGCCGGCGCCGAAATCGGTAATACGCGCAAACGGAGCCGGGTCTTTCAGGATAAGCTGCATCCTGCTGCAGGTTTCGAGGATCGGTTTCTTGACAAGCTCGGGGTCGTTTCCGGCAACGGAGAAGTCCAGATCCACACGGCGGAGGTCCTTCTCTGTGAGGTTGACGATGCTTCCCGATGAAAGCGCACCGTTCGGAAGATATACGACCTTGTTGTCGAGCGTCACAACCTTGGTGTTGATGATGCGGATCTCCTCAACGGTTCCGTCCACGCCCTGCGCGGAAATGAAGTCGCCGATCTTGAAAGGCCGGGTTATGATAATGATCATGCCGCCGGCAAAATTGCCGAGCGCGCCGTTCAGCGCGAGGCCTGCGGCAACGCCGAGGGAGGCGATCAGCGCCGAGATCGAAGAGGTTTCCACGCCGAGATATCCGACGAGGCATACAACGATCAGCACTTTCAAAAGGATTTTTCCGACGTAGACCAGCGTATGTACGAGCGTCTGATCCAGTTTTCCTTTTGCAAGGAGCTTAGCCTCCAGCTTTTTCGCGATCTTGTTGATGACCTTGAAGCCGATCAGAAGAACAACCAGTGCAATTACGATTTTGATGCCTGTATTCATCGCCCAGGAGCAGAGCGTTGACCAGACATTTGTCCAAAAGTCTCCCATAGAACTTTTATCTCCTTCCTCATGAAGTTTTTCGGAGGCTTTTCTTTCCCGGAGTCTCCAAAAACGGGTTATCTTTATGGCCGGAAAAACAGTTCCCCTCAGTCACCGGGGCTGCAGCAGGACGGTTCTCCCGGACGAAAGACCTCTGTTAATTCTCCGCCTCTTTTTTCGGACGGCGGCCGCAGCTCTTCTTCTCCGGGCAGAAACCGGTAAGCTCGCATTTTGGCACAAAATATTTCGAAACAATCTCCTCCCATTCCGGAGAAATCGCGGAGAGCGCCGCCATGACATCATGCATCAGTGCACGGTACTCCCAATAGGTACGGGTGCAGAGACGCTGATGGCTCATGTCGATCAGATTCCGGACGTTTCTTTTGTCGACAATTTTTGTGGACATCCCGAGAGGCAGCAAAAGCGCCGCGTCCTCCCTCGGTATCCCGTATTCCTTCTCCAGCTTTCTTGTGGCCTCGGAGATCGTTTTCATCGTGTCTTCGTAGACGGCCTTCGCGCCTTCATTCTTCGCAGCCGAAGGCGGCAGAATGTATTCGAAATCTTCGTAATCGATATAGCGTGTGCTCGCCTGGAGCCTCGTCGGAGATCCGCCGAGGTGTGTGTACCACTCACGGATGACACGCGCGGAATACCCGTCCAGCACCATTTCGATATTGACGAATTCCAGCACCCGCCCGTGACCGGATTCGAGGCAGTCCTGCCCTCTTCTGTAGTTTTTCTTCGGATCCGTGATGTCGGAGCCCCAGCAGACACCTGCCCGCTCACCCATCAGCGAGATCGGATTTTTCGTTGTTGATTCGAGAATTATTACTTTGCCCATGGAGTTTTTCTTTCTGTATCAGGATTTCACAGTCAGTATACCGTTCTCTCGCCCCGCAGCAGTTTCATGATTCCACGCCGGCGGAACAGAAGGATCAGTATCGGAATCAGCAGGACCAGCATGAGTCCGGAAAAAACGCTGAGGAAGCCGTCGTAAAGAAACATCCGGAAGGTATAGGTCCTCCCCCGCAGAAAATAAATCACGAGATTTGCCGTCCCAAGGACGAACCGGCCCGCAAGCACCGCTGAAACCGAAGCGCCGATCGAACTGTTCAGCATCCTGTATACGATCGCCGCCGTAATCCCGGAAACCGCATAAACCGCCATCGGTACGTAGAAGGAAGGGTCCGCGCCCGGAAGCGCGAATTTCTGTACAAGATAAGCAAAGAACGGCGGCAGGATGCCCGTAAGGAGCGCCGGAAAAAAACCGCAGCAGATTCCCGTAAGCACCGAGAAAAACAGCACCGGACAAAGCCATGCAACATAAACCGCCGGAGGTTCCGGCAGCAGAAGAAGCGCGGTCGACACGATGATCGATGCCAGGGTAATCACAAAATGCAGAACGGGTCTTTTTATCATAACAGGGACAGTATAGCACAGAATCCGGCTGCAGAAAAGAGCAGAAATCAAATTTTCCCTTCTTTTCGCAAATCGAACATCTGTTCTTTTTCCGCTTGACATTTCACGGACCATCGATTATGATAGGAATACGGAGAAAGGAGAAGATACCCGGTATGTGCACGCGTTTTTTTATCGATGTCAGCAATGAAGAAGCACGGGAAATCATGGAGCAGGCGGAAAGCTCCGCGCTTCTCACGCGGTTTCGGATGAAAGGTCCGGCGCTTCCGGCCTTCTCCGGAGAAGTCTTTCCGACAAATATCGTCGCGGCGATCGCACCTGACCCCAAAAAACAGGCGCGTATCTATCCCATGCGCTTCGGTTTCACACTGAAGGGGGACAGCCGGCCGCTTGTCAACGCGCGGTCTGAGACCGCCGGAGAAAAACCGATGTTCCGTGAGGCCTTTCAAACACATCGCTGCATCATACCGGCTTCATACTATTTTGAGTGGGAACATAAAAAAGACAGCACGGGGCATATTGCTTCCGGGCAGAAATACCTGATCCAGCCGCGCGGAACTTCTATGACTTTTCTCTGCGGGATGTACCGCATCGAGAACGGACTTCCGGAACTTGTAATCCTGACCCGGGAGCCTCAGGGTGATCTCAGGAAGATTCATGACCGCATGCCCGTAATTCTGCCGAAAAACAGGATTATGCAGTGGATTTCGCCGGATTCGAAGCCGGAGGATATTCTGCCGTACGCGCTGACGGACATGATATTTGAGAAAGCCGAATAAAACGGGCGGGCATTTTCCCGAAAAACCTCTTGACAAAACAGTGCTTTTTCTATATATTTATTTTTCCCACGCTCTGAAAAAGCATTTGAGAAGGAGGTGATGATGCGTGACTGACGAAAATACCGTTTATAATGAGGAACTGCAGCATTTAACCGAAACGGAAGCGGTCCTCTCTGAAGAGCTTTCGATCATCCAGGCGGATTTCGACAATGTGCTTTCGGTCTATGACGAAGCCCAGAACGACCGTAAGGATACTTACTACGACATGGATACGCGGGAGCGGCTCAGTTTTGACCGGGGCCTCCGGGAGATGGAATCCAACCTTCAGCTCGTCGCGAAATCACGCGATCACCTGAGGAAACTGCAGGATTCGCCGTATTTCGCGAGGATCGATTTTCGGGAAGAAGGCAGCAGCGACGTGCTCCCTCTGTATATCGGCCGCTTCAATTTCCTTCATAATGAAGAGATCCTGATCTATGACTGGCGCGCGCCGGTCTCGAGCATGTTCTACGACCACGATACCGGCCCCGCATTCTATGAGGCACCGGACGGGCGGATCGGCGGCGAGATGCTCCTGAAAAGGCAGTTCCGCATCAGAAAAGCCCATCTCGATTTTGTGACGGATACCGCACAGACCGTGTCGGACGAGGTGCTGCAGGAAGAACTCTCCCACACTTCGGATGAACGGATGAAGACGATCATCGCCACGATCCAGCGCGAGCAGAATGTCGTCATCCGAAACGAAAAAGCAAAGGTCATGGTGATCCAGGGGGTTGCGGGTTCCGGAAAGACCTCGATCGCCCTGCACCGGATCGCTTTTCTCCTGTACCGTTTCAGCGGAAGAATCAAGGCGGAGGACATTATGATCCTCTCGCCCAGCAAAGCCTTCGCCGATTATATTTCGGACGTCATTCCGGAGCTCGGCGAGGAGCCGGTCCGTGAGTACAGCTTTTATGAGCTAGCGATGGATGCGCTCGATGATGTGATCGATTTCGAGGATCCGTCCGATCCTTTGGATATCGATGACCCGGGATACCGTGAAAGGGCGCGCTTCAAATCCGACAGCGCCTTCCTTTCGCAGCTCGACGAATACCTCCGCGTGCTTCCGGAGCGCGCGTTCCGGGCAAAGGATTATCATTACGACGGAAGTACGGTGGATGCGCAGTGGATTCAGGATCAGTTCCTGTTTTATCAGCATGATCCTGTTCTTGAAAGAATTCCGATCATCACTGACGAAGTGCTGGAGGAATACCGCTACCGGGGCGGTCTGCACAAAGGCCGCGAAAAACGGGGCGCCGTTCAGAATAAGCTGAAATCAATGCTTATAATCCGCTCTCCCCAGGCTTTATACCGGGATTTCTACAAATGGCTCGGCCGTCCGGAAATGCTCAGGATCCGGGATAACCGGCTCGAATGGCCGGATGTGTTTCCCTTCCTCTACCTCTGGCACGGTTATCACGGACTTCCGAGGCACAGGAATATCCGCCATCTTGTGGTCGACGAAATGCAGGACTACACCCCTGTCCAGTATGCGATACTGAATATCATGTATCCCTGCAACAAGACCATTCTCGGCGATTACGGACAGTGCATGAATCCCTGGAACAATTCCGGGCTTTCGGACCTGCTCTCGCGCTATGAAGACGCACTCTTTGTCGAACTCAGGAAAAGCTACCGTTCGACTGCGGAGATTATGAATTACGCGAAGGA
The DNA here is from genome assembly GCA_902772745.1 of uncultured Eubacteriales bacterium. GTDB lineage: Bacteria > Bacillota > Clostridia > Lachnospirales > Lachnospiraceae > UBA1267. The sequence goes on along the minus strand of CACYBV010000274.1, from coordinate 684 downwards.
AATCAGCCCGGAAGTGCAGCTTGAGGTGATCGACCGGCACGGAAAGGCGCCGGAAAAGCGGTCATTTTCCGCTGAAAAAGAGGAGCTCAGTTTTGTATTATCGAAGATACAGGCCTTCCGTGAAGGGCCGCATGCCTCTCTTGCGGTTATCCTGAAATCCAACCGCGCGGCTTCCCTGTATTATGAAAAACTGAAGGAAATGAGCGGAGATCCTGAGGACTTCATGCTGCTCTCCCCCGAAACGAAAAAGTTCAGAAACGGCGTGATCATCACTTCCGTCCAGATGGCGAAAGGTCTGGAATTCGACGAAGTGATTGTTCCGAAGGCGGATTCTTATGACCTCTCGGGTTTCGACCGGAACCTTCTGTATATTGCCTGCACCCGTGCGATGCACGAGCTGACGCTCGCCTGATTTACAAGGCGCAAAAAAAGAGGGCTGTCAGATTTCTTTACATCCAACAGCCCTCTCAGCCATCGATCGGTTCTTTTAACATTGTCTCAACCTCTCTTTCTGCGGAATTACTTCTTTTCTTTTTCGAATTCACTCTGTCCTGTTTTTTCCCTCTCCTTTCAGGGATCATGGCTTTGATAAGCCGGTGGATGGTTCATTCTTTCTAAAGAAGTATTTCAGTGTTTATTCTTTTTTCTTACGCCCTTATCTTAACGCATAATTCCGCTTTTTTC
>CACYBV010000273.1 GCA_902772745.1 uncultured Eubacteriales bacterium | reverse complement strand
GCTGCTGCGACCCAGGGGTGCTTATTTTTATTGATCAGAATGCCGATCGGAACTGCCATCAGCATTGCAAACAGGAGAGGCACCGCCTCGATGATGCCCATCTGCGCTGCAGTGTAGCCGAGATAGTGGATCAGATAGTTTCCGGTGTAGGCGAAGTACAGGTTGAAACCAATCGTGAAAACCGAAATCGCGACATGCACCCACACCAGCTCCCGGAGTCCGAAGAACTTTCTGAAATTGAAAACGCTGAAAAACTGTTTCCAGAAGCCGCCTTCCTTATGCGGCGCCACGTCATCGCCTTTATGCATCACAAAGATGGAAATGATGCCCACAAGGATCACAAGACCGCCCATCACGATGAAAAGCCGCATGTAGTCGTCATTTTTTCCGACTAAAAACCCGCCGGCGACCGTTCCGATCAGAGTTCCGAGGACCGGCTGCGTTGCCAGAGCCGCACCGATACCGCCGCGGTTCTTATCGGTCATGATATCCGTCGTCCAGGTGCTGAAGCCGGCCGTCGAACCCATCGATCCGAAAAAGCTCATTACCGTATCCGCCATGACGACCGACACAGCGATGACCGTGTAGATTTCCCTGCTGATAAACTCCGTAAGTCCAAAGGCAATCGTGAAAATACCCCAGAGAATGTAGCCCCATGCGATGAAGACCCGGCGTTTTCCGGTCCGGTCGGACCAGGTGCCGAAGAAAAAGGTTGAGAAAGCCGATGCGACCGCCGACCAGATCAGCATACCCGAGATGATTGACGGGTCTTTGCCGATCTTTGCGTATACAAAGGTATTAAACCACTGGTTCTCGATATTCCAGCAGAGCTGGCCCGCAAGGCCGAGGCCCCATACGAGAAGCCAGATGCTGAAAGCGGAACGGGTCTTCTTTTCAGGTGTCTGAAAATTCATACTCTTTTTCCTCCCCTGAACAAATCATGGGGACAGGTTTACGGACTCTGCTGCGAATCCGTGTACCTGTCCCCCGGCTTATGTTATTTTATTCCGCGAGAAGCGAAAGAATCTTATTGGTTCTCGCGACGAATTTCGTCATGGAATCCGGATCGAGAGGCGCCTGCTGGATCCGGGCAAGGTCGTAAAGCTCCTCGCAGACAGTCTGCACGTTCTCGCCTTCCTGATGCGACAGGAGGTACTGTACGAGCTTGTGGTTCGTGTTCAGGACAAGCGTCTGGCCTTCCTTCGCGCCGAAATCCATGTCCTTCATACCGTACTGCTTCATCATCTCCTGCATCCGGCGGGACTCCTCCGAAAGAAGCAGCATCGAGCTGATGTCCTTATTGCGGAGTTTTTCAACCTTGATCGTCACATTGTCTTTCTTGAGCATCTTCTTGAAGAGGCCGGAAAGGACTTCGGTGTTCTGCTTCAGCTCTTCTTCAAGCTTTTTCGTGTTTTTAACCTTCAGCGCGTCCTCCATGTCGGCGTCGATGCGCTTGAACTTGATGCCTTCATTCTTCATCTCGAGCTGCTGGATAAACGGCAGGTCGATTTCATCCGGAAGCACCACGGCGTCCATCTTCGCCTTTTTGAACATATTGACGTACTGGCTCTGCTGTACGAGGTCGGTGACGTAATAGACGGTCTTTTCCTTCTTTTCTTCTGCCTCCGGCTCCACAGGAGTTCCGTCTGGATTTTCGACAGTTCCTTCGGCGGTTTCAGGGGCTTCAGCGTCCTTTTCCGCTTCAGTGTTTTCGGAAGTTTCGGCGCCTTCCGCCTTCTTTTCGGCTTCTTCCTCATCCTCTTCGTCGTCGATCGGCTTCACTTCAAGGCACTCCGGAAGCACCTGGTACTTCCCGTCAAGGTTCTTGAATAGAATGTAGTCGGTCATCTTCCTGCAGAACTTCTCGTCCCGAAGGCACCCGTACTTCACGAAGGGACTGATCGAATCCCAGTTTTTCTCGTAGAATTCACGGTCGACCTTGCAGAGACCGGAGAGCTTGTCAGCGATCTTCTTACTGATGTAGTCCTGGATCTTCGTGACAAAACCGTCGTTCTGAAGTGCGGAACGGCTGACGTTTAAGGGAAGATCCGGGCAGTCAATCGCGCCTTTTAAGAGCATCATATACTCCGGGATGACTTCCTTGATGTTGTCCGCGACGAAGACCTGGTTGTTGTAGAGCTTAATCACGCCCTCAAGAGAGTCGTAGCCGAGGTTGATCTTCGGGAAATAGAGGATGCCCTTCAGGTTGAAGGGGTAATCCATGTTCAGGTGGATCCAGAACAGCGGCTCCTTGTAATCGTGGAAAACCTTGCGGTAGAATTCCTTGTAGTCCTCGTCCTTGCACTCGTTCGGATGCTTTGCCCACAGCGGCGTCGTGTCGTTGACGGGTTTTTCTTCCGGTTTCTTGTCCTCTTCGCCTTCCTTCGGTTCAGCGGGTTTCACATCCTCATTCCGGAGGAAAATTTCGATCGGCATGAAGGAGCAGTACTTCTCCAGGACCGTACGGATCCGGTATTCGTTGCAGAATTCATGCGAGTCGTCCGAGAGATGCAGGGTGATCTTCGTACCGAATTCCTGTTTCGTACCCTCTTCCATCTCAAATGTCAGGCCGCCGTCGGAGACCCAGTGTACCGGCTTCGCATCCTTCTCGTGGGACAGGGTGTCAATTTCGACCTTGTCCGCCACCATGAAAACCGAGTAGAATCCGAGGCCGAAATGCCCGATGATCTGTTCGTCCGAAGCCTTGTCCTTATATTTCTGCATGAAGTCCGCTGCACCGGAGAAGGCAATCTGGTTGATATACTTCTCCACTTCGTCCGCGGTCATACCGATGCCGTTGTCGATGACGGTCAGGGTTTTCTTCTCCGAACTTGTCAGAACGTCAATCCGGGGCTTGTAATCCTCGGGAAGTTCCGCCTCGCCCACAAGCGAGAGTTTTTTCAGCTTCGTGATCGCATCACAGCCGTTTGAGATCAGCTCACGAAGAAAAATGTCGTGGTCCGAATAGAGCCACTTCTTGATAATCGGGAATATATTTTCGCTGTCAATTGACAGACTTCCTTTTTTCTGTGCCATCGTGCACGCCTCCTGTATCCTTATTTCGGGGAATTTCCCCGTCGTTTCCGTCATGGATATGCGGGTTTTTCAGTCCCACGAAGCGTATTATAGCACCATCTGTTAGCACTGTCAATAGCTGAGTGCTAAGGAAATTGATGCAAAAGAGGCGGGTTCGAAAATGAAATCGAACCCGCCCGCAGGAGATCAGCTGATCTTACTTCAGGACTTTCAGACCGCCTTCTTCAATATGGAATTCCATAAAATATGTGCCCCGGACCGCTTTTCCGGTGACTTCGATAGCAGTACTGTCAGCCAGGTCTTCCTGTTCATAATCAAAATACATCGAAATGCCCTTTTTCTCGTTGCCGGCTTCATTCGTCTCCATGACAGCAGGCGTGGAACCGTTCTTGACCCAGATTCCGGTGATCTTGATCTCGGTGCCCTCAGCTACAGCGAAATTCTGCATATCGGAACCCAGTTTCTGAATGCCGTCGAAATCGCCGGATTCGATAACGATGCTCTCCGCAGCCGCTTCTGTCTGCGCCGCAGCTTCAGTTTCCGCGGGCTTCTCTGTGCCTTCCGTCGCCGCCTCTGTCGCAGGCGCTTTGGTTTCAGCCGTAGTCTCGCCGGTCTTCTTCGTGCACGCCGTCAGCACGAGTGCCATGGCGCATGCCAGTGCAATCATCACTGCAATCCTGTTTTTCATAACTTTTCCTCCTAAGATATTACTCGTCCCATTCAGATGAGACAGGGGGATTATACCACCTTTTTGACGGAGTTGCAATATCGTATGGAAAAGCGCTCTCCGGACGGATAAACCGGTATGACGAATCAGTTTCCCCCGCTTGATTACAGCAGCGACGCTGTCAGATTCTTACTTTTCCGCGATGACACAGTCCATGATCACTTTCAGAATCCGGTACGAGCAGAGCTGAAGCTCGGCCTTTGTGATCGGACAGAACACTTCACCCGGTTTTGCGCCAACGCTCTTCACGATCGTATCGTAGTCGAGCTGGGATCCGGGCATCGTCAGATCGTTTCCGGCTTTGATGCAGGCCGCCGCATCCGAAGGATGATATTTCCTGCCGTCGTTCGGATCCCCGCCGAAGATATCGCCGGTCGTGCCCCAGTCGGTCATGACAAGGCCCTTGAAACCCCATTCGTCGCGGAGCAGCGCGGTGACGGTGTCGTACTTGTTGGCCGCGTGTTCGCCGTTGATGAGGTTGTAGGAGGTCATCAGAGAAAGCGGCTGGGACTCCTTCACAGCAATCTCGAAGCCCTTCGCATAGATCTCGCGGATCGCACGCTCCGACACATGCGCATTGCAACCCT
>CACYBV010000272.1 GCA_902772745.1 uncultured Eubacteriales bacterium | reverse complement strand
TCAGCTGATGACGGGACTCGGACCCGTGACCTCCTCACTACCAATGAGGTGCGCTACCACCTGTGCCACATCAGCATGTCTGCAACAGATGATATGATACACTATCCGAACCGATTTGTCAAGCGGTTTTTTGGGATACCCGGATGGGATTTACCGGTGTGCTGCGCTCGTCCCAAAACGGACCCGGCCTGCGGACGGAATCACTTATTCCTTCTCCCCCGGCATCGGCCTTCCGAGTTCCAGACAGGCTTCGGAGATTACGGCCAGAAGCTCGTCGTCCGTAATGACCGTCACGCGCCCGGATTCGTACTCCCGGTCCACCCATTCCTTCACTTTCAGTACCAGAGAATCATCCTTATGAAGCTTCTCCTCGTCCGGCAGATGATAGAAATTATTGATCCAGACCGCGATACCCGCGACGCCGGAAGTATTCGAGACGGAGACTAAAGGCGGCCGGTTCAGGAATTTGCCGGTATCGAAGATGTTGTAGATCTCTTCGTTCTTCAGCAGGCCGTCGGCGTGCACGCCGGCGCGCGTCACATTGAAGCTGCGTCCGACAAAGGGCGTTCTTGACGGCACACGGTACCCGATTTCCTTTTCGTAATACTCCGCGATCTCCGTGATGACCTTTGTATCCATGCCGTCGAGTGTCCCGCGAAGCTGGGCGTATTCAAATACCATCGCTTCGGTCGGGGTGTTTCCGGTACGTTCGCCGATGCCGAAAAGGCTGCAGTTCACGCCGCCTGCACCGTAAAGCCAGGCCGTCGAACTGTTTACAACCGCCTTGTAGAAATCATTGTGGCCGTGGAATTCGATCCATTCGGAGGGGAAGCCCGCATGGACGCGGATACCGTAAATGATGCCGGGAATCGACCGGGGCACCACGGCGCCGGGATAATTCACGCCGTAGCCCATCGTATCGCAGACGCGTACCTTCACCGGCATATGATATTCCTCGCTGAGCTTCATCAGGTTGTTGCACAGGGGAATCACGAAACCGTAGAGGTCGGAACGCGTAATATCCTCGAGATGGCAGCGCGGAATAATCCCGTAATCGAGACAGCTCCGTACGATCCCGAGGTAATGTTTCATCGCCTCGCTCCGCTTCATGTGCAGCTTATAGAAAATATGATAGTCCGAGCAGGAAAGCAGGATTCCGGTCTCAGGAAGGCCGATCTCTTTTACGAGTTCGAAATCCTTCGCGCTCGCGCGTATCCAGCTTGTAACTTCAGGAAAACGGTAGCCTCGCGCGAGGCATTTGTCCACCGCGTCCCGGTCTTTTTTGCTGTAAAGGAAAAATTCACTCTGTCGGATGATGCCCTGAGGCCCTCCGAGCCGGTGCAGATAGTCGAAGATCGTGACGATCTGATCGCTCGTATAAGGCGCGCGGCTCTGCTGTCCGTCACGGAAAGTGGTGTCCGTTATAAAAATCTCGTCCGGCATATGATGCGGAACGACACGGTCATTGAATGCGACTTTCGGAACGTCGGTATAGGGGAACAGGTTCCGGAAAACCGCCGGATCCTCCACTTCCACCATCTCGTACATCTGCTGTTCCTCGAGCTGCAGCAAATTCGTCTGTCTGTCTAAAAATACTCTGCGTTCAGGCATGTTTTTCATTCTCCTTTTCGCCGCCGATGCTTTAGCACGCTAAAGTGACGACGTGAATAATAGGTTATTATAGCACTTAATGACCGGTTTGTCTATATATTTATCGTCCCGGGTAAGCGGGTAAGCGGCAGGACGCGGGGGCTACAGAATCACCTCAACCGCTTCTCTGTCGGGTCCTTTTTCGGTCTCCGACGCCGCTTCTTCCGCCTCCTTCAGGATCGCCGCATCCGTATAGATATCCCCGAGACGGAACGCCAGATCGCCGGACTGGCGGTAGCCGAAAAAGTCGCCCGGGCCGCGCATCCTCAGGTCCTCTCCCGCGATGAAAAAACCGTCATTGGATTTCTGCAGCACGGAAAGCCGCGCCTGTGATTCTTCGCTGTTCGTCGTATCGACGAGAATACAGTAGGACTGGTCTTTGCCTCTCCCGACGCGGCCCCGGAGCTGGTGCAGCTGCGCGAGGCCGAAGCGTTCCGCGTTCTCGATCAGGATCACGGTCGCATTCGGCACATCGATGCCGACTTCGATCACCGTCGTCGATACGAGAACCTGCAGGAGATTTCGCGAGAAATCCTCCATAATGGCTTCCTTCTCTTCATTACGGAGTTTTCCGTGCAGGACACCGATGTGGATATTCTCCGGAAAGGCCTCGTAAAGCATCTTTGCGTAGTCCGTGACGTTTTCGCCGGAGGAAGCCTCAGACTCCTCGATCATCGGGCAGATCACATAGGCCTGGTGGCCTTCCTGCACCTGTTTTTTAATGAAATTCCAGGCTTTCGGCCGATATTCGATGTCAACGACCGCATTCTTTATCGGCAGACGGTTTTTCGGAAGTTCATCCATCACCGAAATATCCATGTCGCCGTAAATGATCATCGCAAGCGTCCGCGGAATCGGCGTCGCGCTCATCACAATCACATGCGGGGAAAGGCCTTTTTTCGACAGGGCTTTCCGCTGCGCAACACCGAAGCGGTGCTGCTCGTCCGTGATCACGAGTGCGAGGTCCTCATAAAGCACTTTTTCCTGGATCAGCGCATGCGTTCCGACTACAATGTCCGTCTGATGCGCGGAGATTTTTTCGTAAGTCTCCCGCTTCTCTTTCGCACTCATGCTGCCCGTCAGAAGGCTTACGGACAGGCCGAGACCGTATTCTTCCGACAGCTTCCGGAAGTTTTCATAATGCTGCGCTGCGAGGACCTCGGTTGGTGCCATCAGCGCACTCTGGAATCCTGAAAGAGCCGTCTCATACATCGCGAGGAAAGCGACAATGGTCTTTCCGGAACCGACATCGCCCTGAACGAGCCGGTTCATGACCCCGGAGCCCTGAAAATCCTTACGAATCTCGGAAAGCACTTTTTTCTGTGCGTTTGTCAGCTCATACGGAAGTTTTCCGATGAATTCCGAAACCGCCGGATGTTCCTCGATCGGAAAAGCGTTCGGTTCTCTTGAAACGCTGTCCTTCATACGCCGGACGTTCAGAATGAAACGGTAAAATTCCTCAAAGACAATCCGCCGTCTCGCGGGAATCAGCGACTCCTGATTCATCGGGAAATGGATTTCCCAAAGGGCCGCCGCCCGTGGAAGCAGGCTGTATTTCTCAAGGAGCCGCCCCGGAAGCGTCTCCGGAATCTCCATTCCGGAATCCAGGACTTTCTTCACCGCGTCCTGCAGCATTTTCCGGGTCAGGCCTTTCGTCAGCGGGTACTGCGGCTGCAGTGTCAGTCTGAGCCGCTCACAGTCCGGAATTTTCAGGATCTGAGGCTGCTCCATGTGCCGAAAGCCGCCCATGCCCGTCAGTTTCCCCCGAAATATGTACTGAGAACCCGGATGCAGGGTTTTCGAGAGATAGGGCATATTAAACCAGGAAAGCCGCAGCATCTGGCCCATCTCGTCTCGTATAACCGCCGAAGTGATTTTGTACTTTTTCACATAACGCGTTTCCGGCGCCTGCTGGAGGATGCCCCGGACCGCCGCGAAATCCCTGCGCCTTGAGTCCGCCACAGTAATCGGTTCTTCGTATCGCTCATATCCCGAAGGGTAATAGGACAGGAGGTCCGAAACCGTACGGATTCCGACCCTGACAAAGAGCGCGGCGCTCTTCTCCCCGATGCCTTTGATCTCCAAGATGCTGCTGTCCTGATTCACCCCGATACCTTTCTTCTGTCCGTATATACCGATGCGCAGCGTTCCCTTTAAGTCAACAGGAACGCTGCGCATCCGAAAAATCTTCCGGACGGAGCAGTTACTCCACGGAAATGATATAATAATACACCGGCTGTCCGCCGTAATTGACCTCGACCTCTGCATCCATCGTCACGTCCGACAGACTCTCACGAAGCGTATCCGCATCTTCGTCGTTCATGTCTTTCCCGTAATAGATGCTGATCACGGAACTGTCCTCGGTCACACACTTTTCGACCGCTTCATGGATCACAAGGTTCAGGTCCTTTCCGTCCGCAAGAATGCCTTTTCCGGAAAGCGCCATGTAATCGTTCTTCTGGATTTCCACGCCGTCGATCACGGTATCCCTTACCGCATAAGTCACCTCAATCGTCCGGACCGTCTTTCTTGCCTCGAGAAGCGTCGCTTCATTTTCCTCCGGGGCCGCATCGGGCATATAGGCGACGAGACAGGAAAGGCCTTCGCAGACCGTCGATGTCGGGATGACAATCAGCTTTTTCTTCTTCATAAGGTGCGCGGCCTGATTTGCGGCCAGCACGATATTGCTGTTGTTAGGAAGGACAAAAATCGTATCGGCATTTACGCATTCGACAGCGCTCAGAATATCATCCGTCGAAGGATTCATGGTCTGTCCGCCTTCGATCACATAGTCCACGCCAAGATCGCGGAAGATCTGCGCCAGACCTTCACCGGCCGCGACCGCGACGAAACCGACATCCTTATGCGGCATTTCCTTCGGCGGTTCGGGCTTTTTCCCGGGCACCGG
>CACYBV010000271.1 GCA_902772745.1 uncultured Eubacteriales bacterium | reverse complement strand
TACGGGAGACATCCCCTTCAATACGGTTTACATTCACGGCCTTGTCCGTGACGAACAGGGACGGAAGATGTCGAAATCCCTCGGAAACGGCATCGATCCCCTTGAGGTGATCGCCCAGTACGGCGCGGATGCCTTAAGGATGATGCTTCTCACGGGAAATGCGCCGGGAAACGACATGCGCTTCTCCGACAAACGCATGCAGGCCTGCCGGAATTTTGCGAACAAGATCTGGAATGCCGCCCGCTTCATTATGATGAACCTCGAGAAGGCGGAAGTCCCGGAAAACATAGACCTTAAGGACCTGACGCTTCCGGACCGCTGGATCCTGTCCCGCGCAAACCGCCTCGCACAGGAGGTCACGGAAAACCTGGACCGCTTCGAACTGGGAATTGCGCTTCAGAAGGTTCAGGACTTCACCTGGGATGAATTCTGCGATTGGTATATTGAAATGGTGAAGCCGAGGTTGTATAATGATACGGATGAGACCAAGGCGGCGGCCCTGTGGACGCTCCGGACGGTGCTTTCCGAAGCCCTGAAGCTGCTGCATCCCTACATTCCCTTCGTGACCGAGGAAATTTACACGACGCTTCTTCCGGAAGAGGAAACGATCATGACTTCCGAGTGGCCGGTATACCGCGCGGAGTATGACTTCTCCGCGGACGAAGAAGAAGTGGAGATCCTGAAGGAGAATGTCAAGGCGATCCGCGCGCTGCGGCTTGACATGAATGTTGCGCCGTCGAAAAAGGCGCAGGTTTATGTGATTTCGCAGGATCCCGAAGTGCGGCGGATCTTTGATCAGACAAAGCATTTCTTTGCAACGCTCGCCCAGGCTTCGGAGGTGATTGTCGCAGCGGAGAAAGACGCGGCTCCGGAGGGCTCCGTTTCCGCAGTGACATCAAGAGACACCGTGTTCATTCCGCTCTCGGACCTCGTGGATATCGAGAAGGAGCGCGAGCGACTTGAAAAAGAGCGCGAGCGACTCGGAAAGGAACTCCAGCGGAGCCGCGGAATGCTCGGAAACGAGAAATTCATTTCCCGTGCGCCGCAGGAGAAGATCGAGGAAGAGCGCGCGAAACTGGCGAAATATGAAGCGATGATGGCGGAGGTCGAAGAACGGCTTTCGGCGCTTCAATAAGGATAAGTGATTCAGAAGTTCTGTATTTGTTGGAGGCAAAATGGCCGAGATTGATTTGGACAAACTGGGCGAACAGATTTCAAGCGCGACCGACAGCATCGGAAAAATGGTGGACGTCGTACGTACCAGCCTGAGGCCAGCGATTTCATCGGGCTCGAGATGGAACCAGAAGATTCAGAAACAGCCGCTTTATAAAAAAACTTCCGGGGAAAAAACCGGATCGGTTTTCCAGATGGTATTCGGTTTCGGCGGTGCGGCGATGATGCTGCCTTTCGTACTGGGAACACTGATTCCGATGCTTTTCCGCGGCATTTCCTTCGGCGGGATCTTCGGCCTGATCATGGAATTTCTTCTTTTTGCGGGCGGGATCACGCTGGGATTTCTCGGAATCAGAAAAAAACAGCGTGTTCAGCGTTTCCGCGAATATGTGGAAGCGCTGCAGGGCAAGGATTTTATCGAAATCGCGCGGCTCGCTGCCCGGACCGGGAAGAATACGAAATTCGTCAAAAACGATTTGCAGGATATGATCGACGAACGGTGGTTTCTGCAGGGACATCTCGGAACCGCGGGAGACAGCGACGTACTGATCACATCGGACGAGACCTACAAAAACTATATGGAATCGCTTGAAACCCAGCGGCGCGCGATTGCGGAAGAGGAGGCGAACGACGAACTTCTCGCGGCGCTTTCCGAAAGCGAGCGCGCGATCGTCCGCGAAGGCGAGAAATATCTCACGAAGATCAAGGAGGCCAACGACCTTCTGCCGGGCGAGGTGATCACAGCCAAGCTTTCGCGGCTCGAAAATGTGATCCGCCGGATTCTCGACGAAGTGAAGAAACGGCCGGGAACCGCGAATGACCTTCGGAAACTGATGAATTATTATCTGCCGACTACATGGAAGCTTCTCGAATCCTACCAGGAAATCGAGAAGGAACCCTTCAAGACACCGCAGATGATCACGACGCAGCAGCAGATCGAGAAAACCATCGATACCGTGAACGATGCGTTTGAAAAGCTTCTCGACGAACTGTTCCGGGATACGGCCTGGGACATTAACAGCGATATTTCCGTCCTGAACACAATGCTGGTTCAGGAAGGTTTAAAAGATGCCGAAATGAGCATTAAAAAGTAAAGAGGAGGAATCTTAAAAATGACGAATGAACAATTCCAGCAGGCACAGCAGGCAGCAACACCGACCCTGACCTTCGGAGATGCGTTCACCAATGTGGCAGGGGATCAGGTTACTTCCGGGACCACGCAGGTACAGGAAACTGCAGCGGAAGCGGTGCAGGAGATCAATATGGACGATTCCATGCTGTCGGAAGCGGAAAAGCAGGCCATCGAAGCGTTCTCGAAGCAGATTGACATCAAGAACACGACAGGCATCCTGGAATACGGCTCCGGCGTGCAGAAAAAAATGGCGGATTTCTCCCAGAAGACGCTGGATAATGTCCGGACGAAGGACATGGGCGAAGTCGGAAAACTTCTCACGGACGTTGTTTCCGAGGTCAAAAACTTTGATGAAAGCACGGAGCAGAAAGGCTTCTTCGGACGTGCGAAAAAGCTGAAAAACCGTGTGGAGATCATGAAGGCCCAGTATGACAAGACCGAGGTCAATATCAACAAGATCTGCAACGCCCTCGAAGGCCACCAGGTCACCCTTCTGAAGGATGTCGCGACCCTCGACCAGATGTATGACCTGAACCTCCAGTCCTATAAGGAGATCACGATGTACATCATCGCCGGCAAGAAGCGCCTCGATGAAATCCGTCAGGGAGAACTTGCCGAGCTTCGTAAAAAAGCCGAAGAGTCCGGCCGTCCCGAGGACGCGCAGGCTGTCCGCGACCTTCAG
>CACYBV010000270.1 GCA_902772745.1 uncultured Eubacteriales bacterium | reverse complement strand
TCGCCCAGCCGGTTATCAATCAAGTTCATTATTCAAATTGAGGAGGCGCCTCGTGTTTCAGGCGCCTCCTCTGAATTATAAGACGTTTTAAGAGTTTTAGAAATATAATATTCTATATGCTTAGTACAAATGCCATTAACAGAAGGGACTACCAGCTGCTTCCGAATGCTATAAGCGCTCGCTCTGTTTCATTGTCCACTCCATACAGCTCGTCCCTGTTAATACAGAAAATCAGCGGATCGTAATGAAGTCCGAGAGAGCTGAAGAAAGTCTCCATCACCAGTTCCGGCTTCAGATTGCTCGCCGATCCGGTATCGACCCGGAGAAATACCGTATCGCCTCTCCTCTGATACTTTCGGATCTGCTTGGAAAGATCCACTTCCTTCACGGAGGTTTTGGTCTTCTTCTCGGTCAGAATTGACGGCTGTGAAATAAAGGCCTCCAGTTTTGCGAAGAAGTCTTCGATGTCTGAGAAAAGCGCAGGACCGGCGCATTCGTCTTCCGATAAAGCCGCTTTTCCACCGGCTATCCACGGCTCGTATCCTTCCCGGAAACGCAGCGTGTAATCCGCCGCCGCAAGTGAGGCCATGGCGTTTTTCGCGTCGTCCGGCAAAAGGCAGGCGTCCGTGATTTGAAGCTCCGGGAGACTGACCGCATTCATGCGTGCGATCAGTTCTTCTTTCGAAGGAACCGTATTGAATTCGATATCGACGTACTCTCCGTCCGACGTGAGCCCTAAGCCGAGAGGCGTCGCAAAGCTCATCTCCTGATGCGGAGAAAAGCCGTTGGAATACTTAATGCCCAGCTTTGCCCTGCGGTTCAGCTTCTGAAAGTACCGCATCACATCGAGATGTCCGATAAAGCGGAGATTTCCCTGCTTGCTGAATTTAAGCCTGATTTTCAACGCAGACACCTCCTCCGCACTTTCTCATGCCGCAGCCGGAGCATTTTTCACGGCAGTGCGGCGTCACGACTCCTTTTCGGGCGTTTTCCCACTCCCGCTCAAGATAACGCTTTGAAACACCGATATCCACAAAATCCCAGGGCAGGATTTCCGTTACCGGCCGCTCGCGGTAGTTGTAGAAATCAAATGTGATCCCCAGCTCTTCCATGCAGGAAAGCCAGGTGTCGTATTTCATCTGCTCCGCCCAGGCATCATACATGCAGCCTTTTCTGTAAGCAAGCTCAATGAGGTCGCAGAGCTTCCGGTCGCCCCGCGCGAACAGGCCTTCAAGCTCCGTCTGGGTGTCGCTGTGATAATGGTACACGAGGGATTTTCTGTTCAGCTGCTCCCGCATCGTGTCTTTCACGAGATAGGCTTTTTCGGCAAATTCTTCAGCTCGAAGCATCGGCGCCCACTGGAAGGGCGTAAAGGGCTTTGGAACGAAAAAGCTCGTGGAAGCCTGGATTTCCGGACGCCCACGGCGTTTCTCCTTCGGAACGGTTTCGTAATACACTGCGGCTATTTTATTGGCAAGCTCCGGGATCGCGCGCACATCTTCTTCGGTTTCAAAAGGCTGTCCGAGCATGAAATAGAGCTTCACCTTGTTCCAGCCGCCTTCGAAAGCTTTCCTTGCTCCTTCAAGGATCTCCTCTTCCGTAAGTCCCTTGTTGATGATATCACGAAGCCTTTGGGAACCGGCTTCCGGCGCAAAGGTCAGGCTGGATTTTTTGATGTCCTGGATCCGGCCCATGACATCAAGCTCAAAAGAATCGATCCTGAGACTGGGCACGCCGATATTGATCTTGCGCTCCTCACAGTACGGAAGGATAAATTCCATGAACTCCCTGAAATCCGACCAGTCGGAAGTCGCGAGCGAGCTGATATTCAGTTCGTCGTAACCCGTGGACTCCAGCATCTCGACCGCAGCCTTTTTCAGGAACCCGAGGCTCCGGTTCCTCGTCGGCCGGTAGATCATCCCCGCCTGGCAGAAACGGCAGCCGCGGATGCAGCCGCGCATCACCTCGAGAGTCGCACGGTCCATCATGCCCCGGGACAGGGGAACGATCGGATGCAAAGGGTATGGCAGATCATCGCCCATATCCGGCTCGTCCGGCCTTTTCCGAACGCAGAGTTCCTTCCGGATTTTTTCCGGCGCATGGGGATTGATGCTGTAAAAATCCGCGATGGTTCCGTCTTCGCTATAGCTCACTTCATAAAACTGCGGCACATACAGTCCGGGAATCTCCGCCAGTGCCTCCAGGGTCTCCGTACGGCTCGAATTTCGGGCTTTACAGGCTTTCAGAAGGTCGATGACGGTATCATATCCGGTTTCGGCCTCTCCCATGTAAAACACGTCAAAAAAAGCCGATACAGGCTCGGGGTTGTAAGCGCAGGCGCCGCCGCCGATCACGATCGGGTCGTCTTCCGTCCGATCAGCGCTTCGAAGCGGGATCCCGGAGAGGTCCAGAATCTGCAGGACATTCGTATAGCACATCTCGTACTGCAGGGTGATCAGGAGAAGGTCAAAATCCTTTACAGGCCGCTGCGACTCGACAGCGAAGAGGGAGATCTTCCGCTCGCGCATAATCCGGTCCAGATCGGTCCAGGGGCTGTACACCCGGTCGCACATCGCGTCCGTTCTCCGGTTGAACTGCTCATAGATGATCTGCATGCCGAGATTCGCCGTCCCGATCTCATAGACGTCGGGAAAGCAGAACACGGCTTTTACAGGATAATCGTCGGGATTTTTGTTGTATGCATTGTACTCTCCGCCGATATACCGGCTCGGTTTTTCCACCGAGAGCAGGATATCGTCGGACAAAGCAAGTTTACTCATAGAGAATGCGTCTCCATTCGTTTGTTAAATCATAAAAATGATATCGGATTCAAAGGGAAGCAGCTTTTGTTCTCAGATCAGCATCCGCTCTTTTTCCGTAAGCTTCCTCGCTTCTCCCGGATGCATGCTGTCAAGTGTCAGACTGCCGAAACGTTCCCGTCTGAGGTATACGACTTCACAGCCGATCTTTGCAAACATCCGCTTCACCTGATGGAATTTTCCTTCCGAGATCGTAAGAAGTGCAGAGCGCGCGGAAAGCTTCTCGAATCCGTCCGCAGGTTTTGCCGTGAAATCCGAAAATGTCATCGTCTGCGAAAAAAGACCGGCGGCATTTTCGGGCAGATCCGAATCAAGCTCTGCATAATAGGTTTTCGGCACATGGTATTTCGGGCTCTGCAGGCGGTGGGAAAATGCGCCGTCATTGGTGATGAGCAGCAGTCCTTCCGTATCGATGTCCAGTCTTCCGACAGGAGCAAGGCCTTTTCGCTTTGAGGGGATCAGTTCCGTTACGACAGGATGAACCCTGTCTTCCGTCGCAGACAGATATCCTGCCGGTTTATAGAGAAGCCAGTATTCATAAGGAGCCAGGTCGAGCATCCCGCCGTCCAGAAGGATCTCGGAAGATTCTGAGACCTGCAGGTCAGGCTGCTTTACGGTTTCTCCGTCAACGGATACTCTGCCCTTTGCTATCAGTTCCCTTACTTCTTTTCTTGTACCGATTCCCTGATCCGCCAGGGCTTTGTCGAGGCGCAAATCTGTTCCTCCATGATACTGAAATGCCGCGCGGCAGAATCTGCCGCGCGGTATGAAATTCAAAGATTTACTCAGCCGGAAGATACATCCTGACTGAATTGGATCCCTCGGCTGCGCTGCGCTCATCTTCCGGGATGACCGTCATCAATCTTCGGTATAATCGGGATCCTTGCTGTAATCTCTGTAGTTGGTCTCGCGATTGTAGCTGCGGTTGTTTCCGCGGCTGCGGTTATTTTTGTCACCACGGTCATTGCGGTCGTAACGGTCACTTCGTTCGGATTTTTCTTCATGCTCCGCCTGCGGGACATAGGGCTTATTGGCATCCTTGATGGAGAAGCTGTAACGGCCCATCTTGTCTTTGCCGAGGCAGACTACATCGACTTCGTCGCCGAGGCTGAGAACGTCTTCCACGCGGTTGATGCGTTCCTTCGCAACCTTCGAGATATGAACCATGCCCTCTTTACCGGGTGCAAACTCGAGGAATGCACCGAACTCGCGGATGGAAACCACCTTGCCGCGCAGTTTCTGGCCTTCATAGAACTCGGTCACGATAATTTCGACGGTCTTTTTGGCCTTTTCCATCATCTCAGGATCGGTTCCGCAGATTGAAACGGATCCGTCTTCGCTGATATCGATCTTCACGCCGCACTCGTCGATGATGCGGTTGATGACCTTGCCCTGCTTGCCGACGACATCGCCGATCTTCTGGGGATCGATCTGGATCGTGATGATCTTTGGCGCGTACTTGGAAAGTTCCGGACGCGGAGCCGGGATCGCCTTCGCCATAACTTCGTCCATGATGTAGACACGTGCTTCACGGCAGCGGGCAATCGCGCCGCGGATGATGTCCTCGGTCAGGCCGTGGATCTTGATGACCATCTGGATTGCGGTGATGCCCTTATGGGTGCCGGTCACCTTGAAATCCATGTCGCCGAAGAAATCCTCGAGCCCCTGGATATCGGTAAGTAGAACGTAATCGTCGTCGGTCTCTCCGGTTACAAGACCGCAGCTGATTCCGCCGACCATCGATTTAATCGGAACGCCGGCTGCCATCAGGGACATGCAGCTTGCGCAGGTCGAAGCCATGGATGTCGAGCCGTTGGATTCGAAGGTCTCGGAGACGCAGCGGATCGCGTAGGGGAATTCTTCCTCAGAGGGAAGCACCGGCAGAAGCGCACGCTCCGCGAGTGCACCGTGGCCGATCTCGCGGCGGCCGGGTCCTCTGGAAACCTTTGTTTCGCCGACCGAATAGGACGGGAAGTTGTAATGATGCATATAGCGCTTTCCGGTCTCATTCTCATCAAGGCCGTCAAGGCGCTGGCCTTCTGAAAGCGGCGCCAGCGTGCAGACATCGCAGATCTGGGTCTGGCCTCTTGTGAACATCGCGGAACCGTGGACACGGGGAACGATGTCGACTTCGGCTGCCAGAGGACGGATCTGAGTGAGCTCTCTTCCGTCTGGACGCTTGTGGTCCTTGAGGATCATCTTGCGGACGGTCTTCTTCTGGTAGTTATAGAGCGCTTCGTCAAGAAGCGGGATCCATTCGTCATGAACGCCTGCATAACGCTCACGAAGCTGTTCCTTCATCGCGAAAATGTTGTTGTCGCGGATCTGCTTTTCGTCTGCAAAAACCGCGCCTTCCATCACATCAGCCGGGAAGACTTCAACCATATCGTTCCACAGGTCTTCCGGAATCACATGCTGCTGATAGCTGTGCTTTTCCTTGCCGCATTCTGCAACGATCGTATCGATGAAGCGGATGATTTCGCCGTTCTTCGCATGAGCGAGGAAGATCGCGTCGAGCATCTGGTCTTCCGGGATTTCGTTGGCACCGGCTTCGATCATGATGACCTTGTCCCGAGTGGAGGCGACAGTCAGGGCAAGATCGGAAACCTTGCGCTGCGCACTCGTCGGGTTGATGATAAATTCACCGTCGACAAGGCCGATCTGGGTTGCGGCAATCGGACCGTCAAAGGGAATGTCGGAAATGGATACGGCGATCGAAGCACCGAGCATCGCGGTA
>CACYBV010000269.1 GCA_902772745.1 uncultured Eubacteriales bacterium | reverse complement strand
GAGGTATAAATGCTGTGACCCCAGCCGGTCATTAATCCGCCGTGGAGGCCGACAATCAAAGGAACCGCTTTCGATCCGTCGTAGCTTTCCGGGACGTATACATACCAGCGGTCCGTGAGGCCGTCCGCAAGAACCCCGGTGCATTCCTGAAGGCGCGCGGGATAGGGGCGGGAGTTGTTGCCGTTTTCGTTGACGACGATGTCGGAACCCTTGATCGATTCCGGGAGGTAGTCCCGGTTCAGGTCGTCCGGGGTGCCGGGCAGTAGTTTCAGGATAGTTTTCATAAATAAGGACCTTTCCGGATTTATTTGATTCCGAACGGGGACACGGTCCGGACGGAACGCACTTTCTGTTACTCTTCTGCAAGCGCTTCGTACACCAGGTCTCTCACCGCCGGATGAATTTCTGCGTAGGACTTGATCATTCCGAGGACCTGCTGGCCGTAGTAAATCGAGATGTGATTGAACGGATCGATCAGCGCGTAGGCGCCGGCCGCGCCGTCCCAGCCGAATTCGCCGACGGGGCTCTTCGCGCCTTCCGGACCCATATAGACCCGCATGCCGAGGCCGTAGCCGTAACCTAAACGCATGCCCATCTGGAACTGCTGCACCTGCTCCGGGGTCAGCCGGTTTTTCGTAAATTCAAGGACCGATTCCTCCTTCAGGATCCGCGCGCCGGTCGCGCCGACACCGCCGCAGGCCAGTGCGTCAAGGAGTTTGCTGTATTCGTCGACAGAGGTCGTGACGCCTGCGCCGCCGCTCTCGTAGTTCTCGGAAAGGCGGAAGGCATTCCCCTCCTGACGGGTGATTTCACCGGTGCGCATATCCTGGCTGTACTGCGCAGCGAGACGGTATGCTTCCGCCTTCGGCACCTGATACCAGATTTCCTTCATGCCGAGCGGTTCAAAGATATTCTTCTTCATATATTCGCCGAAGGTCATGCCGGAGACCACTTCGACAACGCCTGCCAGCACATCGTGCGCCAGGGAGTACATATAGCGGGTATTCGGCTCATAAAGAAGCGGCGTCGCGGCGATCGCTTTCATGAATTCGCGGGTTGTACCCTTGTTGTCGGTCGCTTTCTGCATTTCCTTGATCGCCTCGGAATTGATATCGTAGCCGAGGCCGGCCGTCATCGACATCAGGTTCCAGATTTTGATCGGGTTTACCGCTTTTTTGGTCGCGGTTTCACGGGTCGGCATCTTCATCGGCCAGCCGAACTTGAAGTCCGGATCGTAATACATTTCCGAAAACTCCGGAAGGTACTTTGTAAGCTCGTCGTCAAGGCTCAGTTCGCCCCGTTCGATAAGCTGCATCACAGCGGTCATCGTCGCGATTTTCGACATCGAGTAGATGTCGTAAAGGTCCGCCTGGGAAACCGGCTTGGTCTTCTCGTAGTCATTGAAGCCGGTCATGTGCCGGTAAATGGTTTCGTGATCCCGCTGGACCTTGCAGTCCACACCGGGAACACCGTATTTTTCCTCGAGAGAATCCAGATAAGCCGTTAATTTTTCAAAATTCATGATCGTCACCTCCATGGACATAGACTAAACGATTCTGCTGTAAAAGTCTATGAAAAACATGCTGAAAGTTATCAATACTGTAATGATCTGACATTCCGGGCGAAGCCGGGGAATCCTGTCAGGAGGTCGGATACCCGGATGGCGAGTCCTCCGTTCCGGTCTGCGGCCTCCGTCCGGAATGACAGAGCATTTACTTTACTCAGCAAAACCGATCTTTCCGTAATCTTCGTACTTTCCGTCCTTTTCCAGCGCTTCTCTCAGGATATCCGCCATATAAAGAGAAAGTGCGTTGAAATGATCCGTCGCGTACAGCACGCCCCCGCACTCCGAGACGTGCAGGTTGTAAATATACTGCAGGAACCAGTCGGCCGGTACCAGAAGCTCGCCCTCGCGGTACAGCGCCTCGCAGTACATCGAGCGGAGGTCCGAATCGATCATGCAGCCGATCGAGCCTTCCGCAAACTGCAGCACCCTTCCGTCCGGAAGCGTCAGCCGCACCATGCGGTTTTCACGCTGCGACTCGTATTTCGCCCCGAACACCTCCGCAAGGTACGAAAGCGGGACGCAAAGGTATTCGCCGCGGACCTTGTATCCGCCGTCCAGGCCGTGATATTTCAGTTTCTGCCAGCGGAGCGCGTGCGCGGACATCGGCTCGACCCTGTTGTTGTGCCAGGCTTTTCCAAGACCTTCCGCAAAGGCCAGGGAGAAGGCATCGCCCTTTCTCGGAATATTGCTCTCAAGGCGCGTGATCGAGCCGTCCTCGTTTCTTCTGAGCCCGGAGAAGAAATAATTCCACACGAGCGCCGCGTCGTCAAAGGTCTGACCGTGGTCGCGGTTCTTGATGTCCAGATACACGACATCGCCTTTTTCGCCTTTGTAGAACGCGAAATTATTCTCTCCGACAATACTGATCTCCGGGACGGGATCGCACTGATCGAGCTTCATCCAGTAATATTTATTATATCGGTTCACATATTTCTGGAGTTCGATATCCTCGGGAACATTGTTCCGCTCCGGACGGCTCTGGAATACGGGAACCGGACCCGCTGCATTTTTGATATTTCCGTTCTCATCGTACAGGACCGAGAGGAAAGTCGCGCAGGCCGAACCCGCCGCGCCGGCAAGAAGGAAACCTTTGTTTCTTGCGAACATGGCGGACATCATATTGCCCATCGACATGCCCTGCATGTAAATGCGGCCGCGGTCGATGCTGTATTTTTCGCAGATTTTTTCGATCAGCGCACAGGTGAAATTGATGTCGCGGTTTTTTGTGAGATCGTCCGGGGAAGCGTCGAGATTCGGCGGGATATTCTCCGAGCCTTCGCCGCTCTCCTTCTCGTCATAGAGCCACTTGCCCCACTGGTCGGCCCAGAGGCGGTTCTTTGCCGCGTCCGGGAAAACTGCAATGAAACCGTGTTTTTCGGCCATCAGCGACCAGGATGTGTAAATGCACTGGCCCCAGCCGGTCATTAAGCCGCCATGCATCGATAAAACGAGCGGAACCGGTGTTTTGGGATCATAGCTTTCCGGTACATACTCGTACCAGCATCCGGGCTCCCCGTCTCCGAGAAGGTCTTCGTGAAATTCCTGAAGCCTTTCGGGATAGGGCTGGGAATTGTTGCCGTTTTCATTCACGACAATATCGCTGCCCTTGATTTTTTCCGGAAGGTAATCCCGGTTCAGGTCGTCCGGCGTACCCGGCAGAAGAATCCATTGGTTATTCAAAATCTTCACCTCCAAGCCAGTTGATTTTACGTGCTCTTGCGAAATCCCCGGGGACCGGATTTCCGGTCAGAATGTCGTACAGAAGGTCCGCAAGGAAATACGAAAGTTCCGCATGATGATCCGTGACATAAGCCATATCGTGGCACTCGGTGACGCAGTAGCTGAAAAGGTACCGCATGAACCATTCAACGGAAATCATAAGCTCCCCGTTTCGATGGATCGCTTCGACGTACATCTGGCGCATGCTGCTGTCGATCAGACAGCCGATCGAACCTCTGGCAAACTGCAGTCTCCGGCCGTCCGGAAGGACCACGTCCGCATGCAGCGTGTCTTCGGTTTCACTGAAAGATGCGCCGACCGCTGCCGCAAGGTCCCGGATTGACACCATCAGATATTCGCCGCGGACCTTCTGTCCGCCGTCGAGACCGTGGTATTTCAGCTTCTGCCATTTCAGCGGTTTCTGCGAAAGCGGGACGGCCTTCTGATTGATCCAGGCCTGGTCCACGCCCTCCGCGAAAGCGAAGGAAACCGCATCGCCTTTTCTCGGAGTCACACTGCCTTCATCCACAATCGTTCCGTCCGGAAGCCGCCGGAGTCCCGACAGGAAATAGTCCCAGTGCAGAAAAGCCTCGTCGAGCTTCTGGCCATGGTCGCGGTTCTTGACGTCCATGAAAACCATCGGCGCTTTTTTGCCCTTGTAGAAAGCGAAATTGTCCTCGCCGATGACGCTGATCTCGGGGATCGGGTCGATTTCGTTGATCTTCATCCAGTAGATCCGGTTGTAGCGGTCGATGTCCGCTTCTCTCGGGAAGTCGCGCATGCCGAAGCCGTTGTTCTCAGGCCGGGTCTGCCAGATTCCCAGAGGACCGGCGCGGTTGATAATCTTTCCTTCCTCGTCATAAAGAAGCGAGAGGCTTCCGGGGCCGGCGGATCCGGCCGCACCCGCGAGGATATTTCCATAGTAGCGTGCAAAGAGCGTCGTCATCATGTTGCCGGCGGACATGCCCTGCATGAAGATCCGGCCCTCGTCGATATTGTATTTCTTTTTCAGGAGCTCAAGAAGCGCGAGAACAAAGTTGCAGTCCCGGTGATCCTCGATCCTTTGGGTCGGTTCCGGTACGTCAAAGCCTGCGATATGCTTGTTGAATTCGCTCTCGAGGGACGGCATCTGCTCCCAGAAAAGCTTATTGTGCGCGTCCGGATAGACCACGATGAATCCGTCGCGGTCCGCGACATAGGACCAGGAAGTGTATATGCACTGGCCCCAGCCGGACATCACGCCGCCGTGCATCGAGAAGACAAGCGGCGTCGGGGTCGTCGGATCGTAGCTTTCCGGGACATATTCATACCAGCTGTCCTCCCCCTGGCCCGGAACGAGCTCCGCATGGAATTCCTGAAGGCGCTCGGGATAGGGCTGGGAATTATTTCCGTTTTCATTGACAACGATATCGGAGCCCTTGATGCGCTGCGGCAGATAGTCGCGGTTCCCATCATCCGGGGTTCCGGGTCTTAAGTAAAGCTCACTCATGGTTTTTCTCCTTTTTGCAGGAATGTTGATAACTGTTTTTCATTCGGGGCAGAGGCCGGAGGCCGGACGGGTTTCGCTCCGGATGACGCATTTGCCCGGGTATGGCCCCATCTGACCATACCCGGGCAGTGTCTTTAGATTACTGCTCGAGGATATCCTCGATCAGCGCTGCGGTATGCGCCGCAAGTTCAATATAGTGATCGGTGATGTACAGGACGCCGCGGCTCTCGGAAACGAAGCACTTCATGAGCCTCCGGAAGAACCATTCAACCGGCAGGCAGAGAGCGCCGTCACGGATGACCGCTTCATTGTCCATCGAATAAATCTTATTGTCAATCACGCAGCCGATGCTGCCCTGCGCGAACTGTACGGCGCGCCGGTCCGGAAGCACCAGTTCCGCCGTACGGCCGTCCGGAGCCATATTGCACTCGGCACCACCTGCCTGTGCGAGGAAGGAAACCGGAGCGTAGAAATATTCCCCGCGTACGAGTTCTCCGCCGTCGAGGCCGTGATATTTCAGTTTCTGGTGTTTAAAAGCCGGAATCTGCAGGCGAACGGGCTTCGAATTCACGAGCGCGTTCTCCTTGCCGAGCGCGAGCGCGATGCCGAAGCTGTCGCCCTTACGGGGAAGTTTCGTGCCGCCCTGCACGATTTCGCCGTTCTCATCGCGGCGGATGCCGCTGAAACAGTAATCCCAGACGAGTTCCGCGTCGTCCAGCGTCTGGCCGTGGTCGCGGTTTCTGATCACGCGAAGGGTGAAATTCGCCTTCTTTCCGGTGTAGAAGAAGTAGTTGTCCTCACCCTCCAGCATGATCTCCGGAAGCTCGGTGCAGTCGTTGACGGAGGTCCAGTACTTTACTGCCCGGCGGACGCCTTCGATGTCGTCGCGGCTGCGG
>CACYBV010000268.1 GCA_902772745.1 uncultured Eubacteriales bacterium | reverse complement strand
TCATCGGAATTTACATTCTCAGACTGCTCGGCTGCAGCAGTTGTATTGTTGGAATCAGCGGAAACACTGCTGCCGCAGGCTGCCAGACTGAAAACCAGCAGTGTTGCAGGCAAAAGTGTGATAATCTTTCTAAGTCTCTTCATAAGAAGACCTCCCTTACGTTTGATGAGCTCATTGTAAGGGAGGTTCCTTGAAACAAGATTGAAGTTTTATTTATTTTTTTCGGGAATCGATACCGTGAACCGGACCTTTCCGTCCTGGCTGGAGACTGCAATATCCCCGCCGTGTTTTTCCGCTACGGCTTTCGCTATGGAAAGGCCGAGACCGTAGTGATGGCCTTCGCTGCTTCGGGCTTCATCGATCCGGTAAAAACGGTCAAAGAGGTGTTCCAGCCTCTCCGGAGGGATCTCATCCCCTTCATTGACTGCGCTGAGCACTGCCGTGTGGCCATGGCGCTTCAGCGACAGCTCGATCCTACTTCCTGTCCCATGCCTTACCGCATTATCCAGCAGGATGGATGTAAGCTGTGTCAGCTGGGCCTGATTGCCCATGACGTGGATCTCTTCGTCAATGTCGCTTTGGATCGTTTTTCCCTGATCGAACGCGAAGCTTTCAAAGGCGAGCACTTCACCGGTGACGACACGGGAAAGGTCGACCGTTTCCATGGGAGTTTCCGTGTTTTCAGCCCTGGACAGATTCAGAAGCTGTTTCACCAGGTCTCCCATGCGTTCATTTTCATACTGGATATTCGCGAGCCACTCATTTTCTCCGATCTCTCTCGAAAGAAGCTCCGCGTTGGTGCTGATCACGGCGACTGGGGTCTTCAGCTCATGGCTGGCATCAGAGATGAACTGCTTCTGCTGTTTATCATTTTCCTCTAACGGCCGGATGATCCGCCGGGAAAGAATGAGTGAGATAAAGAAAAGGATAACAATAGACGCCCCGCCGATGATAAGGACATTGTGCAGCAGCGTTTTCATGCTGTTTTCTGTCACCGTATCGTCGATAAACGCCACCAGCGTATATCCCGGTTTGCTGCTGATGCGATAGGACAGGTTGTCAAGCCGTCCTGTGGTTTTGTTCTTTGTCAGCAGATCCCAGGCCATCGAGATCAGTTCCTCTTCACTGTACAGCCCATTCGCTCCATTATTTACGGATAGCACCGCACCGTCCTCCGAAAACGCGACCGAGTAGAAAGTGGAAAGTTGGAACCCCGGTCCCAGGTCCGGAGGCAGATTCCCCTGTTTGGGACCCGAACCGGGGATCTCCTGATTGCCGGGTTTCACTTCAGGCGCTTTTTCCGGCTGTTGATCAAGAGAATAAAGCTCCACATATCGTTCCAGCATTACCGTGTTCTGGTGACGGATCTCATGATAGCTTACCAGCATGATCACGGACAGGGTAACCGCGAACAGAAGGATGAGCGAGAGCATGATCGACAGTATGATCTTTTTTCTGGATCTGCTAAACATCTTTTTCCCTCAGTTCATATCCAAGTCCGCGCACAGCCTTGATCTCCACCCTGGAGCCGACAAAGGCCAGCTTCTTCCGGGTGAAGAACATATATACCTCCACGTTGTTGTATTCGGCCTCATTCTCAAAGCCCCAGATCTTTACGGCAAGCTGCTCTCTGGTCATGATCCGGCCCTGATTGCCGAACATATACTCCAGAATGCGCTGTTCTTTTTCTCCAAGCCGGATGCTCTGACCGGTGGAATTACAGGTCAGTGTTGCTTTTGAAGTATCCAGAGAAAGATCTCCATATTTCAGGCTGCCATCCTGAAAACTTGCGCTCCTCCTGCCAAGGGCACGGAGCCTGGCAAGCAGCTCCCTGGTCTGAAACGGTTTCGTCAAATAATCGTCCGCACCACTGTCCAGGCCTTCGACCTTATCATCCAGCTGGCTTTTTGCGGTGAGCATCAGGATCGGTGTCCTGATGCCTTGGTTCCTCGCCCGCCGGGCAACTTCAAAGCCGTTCATTTCCGGCATCATCACGTCAAGGACGGCGATGTCATAAACACCGCTCTCCAGAGCAGCAAGGGCAGAAGCACCGTCTGCCATATGGTCAACATCATATTTTTCCTGTTTGAGCAGGGCCACGAGGGCTGATGCCATTCTTTTTTCATCTTCAGCAAGAAGAACACGCATTCCATCACCGCCTTTCCCTGCAAGTTTAACTCTCATAGATTGAGAAAAGATTGAAATCGAATATTCCAGGCGACTGTCAGGATCCTGATTCGTTCATCTCAAATAACAAGTGAATTCTTCTTGATTTCAACAGGCCAATCTTACTCAGATCATCCGAATATGCCGGAACGCCTTAATAATGGGCATTGAAAAACGCCGAACACGCCCTCCGCGATCGCATTCCCCAAAAATCCGGCATTTGAGCAGCTGATTCCATACCTCAGGTATTTTTTTCAGTCCTCCGGCTGTTTCCGGCAGACGATTTTCCCGAAAATCCCTCATAGGTCCGTATTCCGACTGAAAAAAGAGCAGCTCTTTCATCTGCTTCAATTGAAGGCCTGTGATTCCTGTCCGGACTGTCGGATCCGGTAAACTCTCGCCTCGTAGGGCTTCAGGATGATGCTGCCGTCCGGTTTTGCCTTTGAAGTCTCTTTTTCGGGGTAAGATCCGAGGAGGAGTTCCGCTTTTTGGAGACTGATTCCCCGGTGCATCGAAAAACGCATCGGGTTTTCGGAGAAGGAGCAGATCACGAGGATACGGGAGGGCTGCCCCTCAGGATCTCCGTTTTCCCGGGAGGCGGTGTTCCGAGCCTTTGCGGCGTCCGAGAGAAACCGCTCATAGACGTAGACTTTCTCCGAATACCAGCCGTACTCTTTGTATTTTCCGTCCCGCACCACCCGGAGGCTCTTCCGAAGCGCCACGGCCTTCCTGTAGAAATTCAGCAGGGAATCCGGGTCTTTCTCTTCCGCTTTCACATTGATTTCCCTGTAATTCTCATTGACATAGAACCAGGGCTTATGTTCCGAAAAGCCTGCGTTTTCTCCGTCCGTCCACTGCATCGGCGTCCGCGCCGAATCGCGGGAAGCGCGGTGATAGAGCCGGAGACGCTTCTTTTCCGGATCCTTCAGGTGCTGATTCAGGGTCTGCACGTCTTCATACATGTCAATCCGGGGCGGACGCCAGTTTGTCATTCCGATCTCCTGTCCCTGATAGATGAAAGGCGTGCCCTGCTGGAACAGGTATGAGACCGCGAGCGCCTTCCCCGACGCCGTCCGGAATTTTTCCGAGCCGTAGCGGGAAATCACGCGCGGATGGTCATGGTTCTCCAGGTACAGCATGTTCCAGCCTTTCCCGTAGAGCTTCGTCTGCCATCTGCGGAATGCGCGCTTTAAGCGCCGCAGAGAAAATTTCATCGGGATATAGTCCGAGAAGAGGCAGTCCGCGCACATGCACTGGAACTGGATCATCATATCAATGTCGTGGTGCTTCGGGTCGAGTTCGGATATATAGGTCAGTGCCCGCCTCGGCGTCACAAGCGGCGCCTCCGCGAGTGTCATGCAGTCGTAATGCTGCAGCACGTCCTGCCGGAATTCCTGCAGGTATTCGTGAATGTGCGGGCCGTGGTTGTATTTGAGGATGCCTGAAAAGCCCGATATCGGGATGTCATTCGGAAGTCCTTCTTCCTTGCTGATAAAGGTGATAACGTCCTCCCGGAAGCCGTCGACGCCGTAGTCCAGCCAGAACTTCAGGATTTTCTTGACTTCTTCGCGGACAAGGGGATTGTCCATGTTGAGGTCGGGCTGTTTGATTGCGAAAAGATGCAGGTAGTATTCCTTCCGCACCTCGTCCCACTGCCAGGCGGATCCGCCCTCAAACATCGAAGACCAGTTATTCGGAAGCCGTCCGTTCAGCTTTTTCGGTCGCCAGATATAGTAATCCGTATAGGGATCAATCCGCTGCCGGGACTTCCGGAACCACTCGTGTTCGTCGGAGGTATGGTTCACGACAAGGTCCATAATGACCTTGAGTCCTCTCCTGTGGGCCTCCGTAAGGAGCCTGCGGAAGGCTTCCATGCCGCCGAACTCCGGCGCGATTTTCATATAATCCGAGATGTCATAGCCGCAGTCGACGCCCGGCGAACAGTACAGCGGCGAGAACCAGATGCCGTCCACGTTCAGGCTCTGAATGTAGTCCAGCTTGTCGATCACGCCCCAGAGATCGCCCATACCGTCCGAATTGCCGTCCTTGAAGCTTCTCGGCCAGATCTGGTAAAATACACCGTCCTTATACCACTGTGTCTGTGTCACTTTTTTCTCCTTCCGTGCCCTCGGAAACAGGTTAACGTCTTCCCCTTCATCCCCTTATGATTGTGCCGCCGGCAGTTCTGTCCAAAATGACTGAGTCCGTCACAGAAGCCCGTCCCCGCCGCAAAGTTCCTTCCCGTAATATATGACAAGAGCGCCATGGTCAAATTCGTATTCAAGGTAATCGGTGTAGCCCCAGTGCAGGTAAATCGCGAGGTTCCGGCTTTCCCTCGGTTCCACGCCGATCGTAACCGTATGAAAGCCGAGCACCGCTGCATCCTGTTCCATCAGCTTCATCATCCTTGAAATATGCCCCTGTCCCTCGTACTCCTTCCGGATGCGGAGTCCGTTGACATTGCAGACTTCTCCGGGAATCACAATGTGTTTCAGTTCTCCGACCGCCTCGCATTCCGGGCTGAAAAGCAGTGTCCCTTCGCCGACCGGACGTCCGTTTCGGACCGCCGCATAGGTTTTGGCCATCTGCAGCGCGTCATGGCGGAAGGCCTGGGAACGGAAGCGCTCCCAGATCGGTTTTCCCGGGTGATCTGCGACGTTCATGTCCCATAGGCGCTTTAAGTCCTCCCCGGTGCAGGCGCGGTACGACCAGACCGGGCACTTTTCCGACTCGCCCGAATAATCAACGAATTCATTCTCCGTCAGCGCGTAATCGACTGCCGACTGCAGCACGCCTTCCTGGTCGCGCCAGGAATTCATCCGTACGCCCTGCTTCACAAAGCCGAGCTTTTCGTAAACATGCTGCGCCCGGGTATTTTTCAGATTGGTATCGAGAACGATTTTCACCGCGCCCCGCCTCAGAAGCTCCCGGATCAGCATCGACAGAAATATGCGTCCGAAGCCCTTTTCCTGATAGGCGGCATCACAGATCTTGATGCCGATTTCTGCTGTCGCCCCCCTGATTCCCCGGTAAAGAGGCCAGTCTTTCCATGGGTCTTCGCTGTTTTCTCCTTCCGCGGCAGGCAGGGGCCGCAGGATCGTAAAACTCATCTCCCCGACCGGCTTTTCGCCGATTTCCAGTATCAGCCTGCGGCGGCTGCCGTCACAGTCTGCCGCAATCTCCTCAGCGATTTTCCCGGGCGTTGTCCCGAGGCCGCGGGGAAAGCCGGCATGCGCCATCACTGCGCCGTCGTTCCACCACGATGCAAGGATGGGGGCATCCTGTTTTTCGGCATTCCGGATTGTCAGTTTATCATGAACCAGAAACACAGTCCGCCCTCCTTTCCCGTAAGGCGCACAGGAGCAATGGCCGGAAACGGCTGCAAAGTAAGATGTCAAAACTCTTTTGATATTTGCAGCAGCTTTTATACACCGTACACTCCGTTCATATACGGCTTTTCACAGGGTATGCCGCTCTCTTCTTCCATCCGGATCTCCGCGAGGATTTCCCGAAGGGAGGCAAGCTGCCACTCGACGCGCTCCGGCTCCAGCTTCGCCGAATGATGCTCGATCCCATAAGTCCCTTCATATCCGGAACGGTACAACTTTCGCGCGACGTCCATTGCGTAAGGAATGGAATTCGCGTGAAAATGCGTATGCATGGCATGCGCGATGCAGAATTCTTCCCCGGCTTCCGCATCGTTGTAGAAGTTTCCGAGGTGGTACAGGTGTCCGTAGGCCGGGTGGTCCACAGCTTCCGCGACTTTTTTGAGGTAGGCCGGCACGCGGTCCCAGCCCCAGTGATTTTCGGGGCCGATCTTTGCGCCGAATTCCTGCACGATTCCGCAGTATTCGCGGTAAGTGTCCGCAATGTAGGTGAAGGCCTGATCGCTCATCGTCAGCACATCCTCCGGCGCCGTCCGTTTTCCGCCGAATGCGCCTTTGATCCCTTCGCGGTCAAAGCCGAAATCGATCCGGACGGTTTTCGCGCCGAGGATTTCCGCAGCCCGAAGGAACTCCAGCATCGAAGCCTTATGCGCCGCCCGCTCCTCCGGGTCGTCGCACCAGACATAAGGCCCGTCGACACAGAGGTTCGCGAGCGTGAGGCCGCGGACATCCATAGCCTTCCGGATTTTCTTCAGGTAGTCCGGCTCCAGCGACTTTAAGCAGCCCTCGGTCCAGATGTCCGCATAGTCCACGTGATACCGGTATTTTAAGAGGTCAAGATAGGAAAACACATCCATCTCGCCCGCGAAGATCATTCCGTGGAAGGAATAGGAAGCAACCGAAACATTCATATCAGCCATTTTTACCGACCTCCTTACAGTTCGTATTCAAATGTGCCCCAGGGCGTTTCCTGAGTCTTCAGCGCTATCGACTCGGAAAGCTCCTCGATCTCTTCCGCCCTGATTTCACGTCCGAGTTCGCTCGAAAGGAAAATGCCCTCGCTTAAGAATGCAGTATGCAGCGTGATCAGCGCGGTGTTGATGCGCTCGTCGATTTTGCCCGTAAGGTAGGCGATCCAGTGTTCGAAATTGCTGTCGTACTGCGTCACGGGATCGAGCTTTTTCTCGTAGAAATTGTTCTCGTAATCATTGACGCGCAGGTCGATGTCGATGTCCCGCTCGTCCTTTGTCGTGATGAATTTAAGTCCCGGAGCAGGCCAGTTCCGGCCGCGCACCTCCTCATTCGTAAAGCGTAAGCCCCCGAGGGATCCCGCGATAAACGAGGATCCGACATCGTCCACATGAAGCGCCCAGCTCTCCATAAACTCGAAGGTCAGGCCGTTTTCGTACCTTGCAAATCCGAGGCCCAGATCCTCGACGCCGAACTCCCTGCCCTCCAGCATCTTTTCGTTTCGCGGCGGCTCCAGGTAGCAGGAACCGGTTACGCGCTCCAGTTTCGGCAGTCCGAGAATGTAGAGCATCTGGGCGATATGATAAACGCCCATGTCGAATACCGCGCCGTGTCCCGCAAGCTCCTTGTTGTAGAAATTCACCGAGAGGTCCGAATCGAGGCCCGGGCGGTTTCTCCGGCGGTGACCGAGACAGCGGATATAATAGACGTGACCGAGTTCGCCGTTTTCGATCATCTTTTTGGCGAGCCTCGTCTGGGGCTTGAAAATCGTGTCGATCTGGACTGCCAGCTCCACGCCGGTCTCCGCTTTCAGCCGCTGCCACTCATCGTACATGCGCTTTGCATCCTTATAGCTTGCGGCCATCGGTTTCTCGCAGAAACAGTGGCGGCCCGAACGGAGCACCGCGAGCGTCATCGGGAGATGGAGGTTATTGTGCACACAGATATCCACAGAGTCGATATCGTCCCGCTTCAGCATTTCGCGGTAGTCCGTGTACATGTTTTCGACACCGTATTTTGCGCACCAGGCCTCAAGGCGCGGCTTGTCGATGTCGCAGGCCGCGACTACTTTTACATTGTCCATCTGCGTGTAATAGCGCATATGGTTATTAGAAATTACGCCGCAGCCGATGAAGGCGATGCGGACAGTTTCCAAGGGTTTTCGGATCATCTTTGCTCCTTTCTTCTCCGCCCCGTTCCGGTCGGGCGGAGGCTTCATCTGTTGACTTCATCTTAGCATAATTCGCTGAAAAAGAAAAGCCCGGTTTCCGAAGAAACCGGGTTGAAAAATATCCTGTCGGGCGAAAGAAACCTCTCAGTGTATCAGCGTTCTGATGAGGTCCCCCGGCTGCGTTCGGAATGCCGGAAAGCTTTATGTCATCCCGGCCGGAGGCCATAGGCCGAAGCGGAGGAATCCCATCCGGGTCGGGTTACAGTTCCGGTCTTCTGCTGCCGCAGCCGGCGCAGAATTTGCCTGCATTGTGCTCCCCGCATTCCGGGCAGACCCATAATCCTTTATCGTCGAGGACGAGTTTTTTCTCCGAACCGGGTTCCGCGCCGCTGCTCTTCTTCTGCTGGTATTCCAGCGCCTCTTTCATGCCCATGAATCCGCCGATCCCGCCGATCTTCATCGGCTGGACATCTTCGTGCATTTCAGGCTCCAGGCCTTCCGCCGCCGTCCTCATGCGGTCGAGCATATCACTGATCACCCGGGAACCTTCCTGCGGCACCGCCTGAAGATCGATGCTGAAATACTCCTCTCTGGGGTTTTTCGGGTCGATATTGTCATAGGTCAGGGAAAGGTGCGAGGAAGAGGAATAATCCGTCGGCATAAAGCGGGGATCGGGTTTATAGCGAAGCTTTGACCAGGCGGGCAGGTTTTCCTGCGCCGCAATTGCTTCAATCTCCGAAAGGACCTGAAGCGGGACCCGGTACCGGTCCCGGCTGCCTCCGGTGATACCGGATTCCTTACGCAGGAAAAGCTCCGCCTCTTTGTTATCAAGGCGCTTCAGCGTAACCTCGCTTTCTTCATGACTGTTGATCATCATTCCGTTTGCATAGAAACTGTAGCTTACGGAGCGAAGCGCCCCGTGCGGTTCGCGCCTCTCCTTCAGTTCGGAAAAGCTCAGCGGCTCTTCCGGTTCTTCTTTCGCGGACAGTTCCATGGTATTCTCAAAACGCGGCGCACCGCAGGTCAGGCAAAACTTCGCCGTACCGGCGTTTTCTCCTTTACAGGCCGGACAAATCCATTTTTCAGACATTTTCCGCTCCTTTCTCAGAAAAACTCTTTTCCCTTTACAGTTTCCAGCTTTTCAAGCAGCAGTTCCCGGTCATAGGCCGGATTCCCGATACATTCGTCAATGTGGTTCACTGCAAAGGAAAAGCTCTTGAAGTTTCCGGGAGGAATCAGCGTGTCCACGCCGAGGGACAGCGCGTATTTCATCGCCGCCAGGCCGAATTCCGGCTCATCATCTGTCTCGATCGGCTTGCACCAGGACTTCGGGAAACAGCCCCGGTCCTCTCCGTCTTCCCATCTGCGTTCGATAAAAGCCTTCATTGCGAGAATGCCCATGCCCCGCTCTCCCGCGGCTTTCAGGAGCCGGTTCCCCATCCCGTGCACCATGTTCATGAACCAGTTGAAAGGGAACAGCACGGTTTCAAAGGGATACAGTTCGATCATCCTGAGCGCCGCGTCTTCACTGTGCGCGGTAAAACTGATGTGATCCGCGATTCCGCGCGGTTTCAGCGTCTCCATCATTTCCATTACGCCGCCCGGGCCGAAGGCTCTCTCCACATCTTCCATTGAAGAAATTCCGTGCAGCTGATAGACATCAAAGTGATCCGTATGCAGAAGTTCCATGCTCCGAAGGAGCTCCTTCTCTGCGGAAGCCCTGTCCCGTTTATTGGTCTTGCACGCGAGATGAATCCGTTTCCGATACGGTATCAGGGAATTACCGAGCTGCTTTTCCGCATTTCCGTAGCTCGGCGCCACGTCAAAATAATTAATGCCCCGATCGATCGCCCAGGAAACATAACGGTCGGACGCATCCTGCCCTTCTTCCGGATAGTCTGTTCCGCCGTAGAATCCGGCGGATACGATTCCGCCGTATGAAACCGCGGAAATATACATTCCGGTGTTTCCAAGCTGTCTGTACTTCATGCCGCAGCCTCCTTAAAAAGATTCTGTCTCCTGTGTAAGCGTCAGCATCTCTTTCGCAAAATACTGAAGCTCTCCCCTGTTTTCCTCCGTCACCGGGAAGTCCCGGCCGCCGATGTAGCATAAAAGCGCTTCCCGCACGGGTTTTTTGAGTTCTTCCGGCAAATTTTCCATTCCCCATTCACCGCCCTCACGCTTCGAAAACACCTTCTTTTCCCGGATATACCCGAGAACCCGGCAGAGATTCAGGATCACGTAGACCGGGTTTTCGAGGATGTCCGTTACGGCTTCCGCGCTGTCAAGAAGGATGCTGTCAAGATAGGCCTGATCCGGGACCTCTCCGAAGCGGTCAGCGATTTTTACCCCGTACAGGCACCTTCCCCGCGCCTTGATCACAGAGAAATGTGCCGCCAGGTCCGGATCTGTGCCCTTCATTTCGGCGGCATAGCGGTCCAAATCCTCCCGCACGCGCTGAAGATGTCCGGCAGAGAAATGCAGCACAAAAGGCGTAGGGTATTCGAAGTTCCTGCAGGCTTCGTCGGTTACAATCGATAATTCAAATCCGTCATGCTTTTCCCATCCCGGTATTCTTTCCTGAATTGCAAGAAGCATCCGAAGGAATGCTTTCTTTTCTTCATCCGAAGGCTCTTCGCGTACAGTGAGAAGGAGGTCGATGTCAGACCTGTCCGGATTCCAGCAGCCCATTACAGCGGAGCCGTGGAGATAGATCCCGCTCAGGTTTTCTCCGAGGGTCCAGAATGCACCGTCACGAAACTCCTGCAGGATCCACTGCAGCCGCTCTTCACGGACTTCGCGCACCAGTTCTTCGACAAGGCCGATCGCTTCATATACCATCGCGTCGCAGTGCGGCTTTTTCTCGAAGCCCCGTTCCGCGTTGATCCTCAGAAGGTCCCTGCACTCGATGAAGCCGTCATGGTTCTCCATGATTTTCCGATAGAATTTCCCGAGATTTTTCGGGTCGTCGATTCCGAAGAACCCGAGCGCCATCACGCCGCCCGTCACCGCACCGCACACGCCGCCGCGCTTCATCCCGCCGCCGAAGCCCGCCGCGAATTTCATCGCCGTGTCCTGCGGGATTCCGAAAGCCTCTGCAAAGGGCAGTATCGTCGCCTGCGCGCAGTTATAGCGGACGGCTGTCGATCCGCGGAGTTCTTTCGCGCGTTCAAGAAGTATATTCATAAATCGTCACCTGTACTGTTTTCTTTCCTCATGGGATGTCAATCCACTTTACTCCGTCAGTTCATCGAGCGTCAGCTCGAAGCTTCCCGCAAATTCCTCCATGAAAATCCCAAGCTCCGGAAGCTCTTTGCAGAGTTTTTCAATCTGCTTCCCGATCGACTCCTTCGCGCTCGCAAATTCGCGGTTTCCGTACTTCATCTCCTCCACGCACTTCAGGTATGCGGAGAGCTTGTCCGCCGCCTTCACGATCCGATACTCGCGGGTATCCTTTTCCGGCTGCAGATAAGGTGAAAAAGCCGGTTTTAAGTCCTCCGGAAGCATCGACAGGATTTTCTCCACCGCCACGTC
Organism: uncultured Eubacteriales bacterium; assembly: GCA_902772745.1. Lineage (GTDB taxonomy): Bacteria > Bacillota > Clostridia > Lachnospirales > Lachnospiraceae > UBA1267. The sequence continues at coordinate 67 of CACYBV010000268.1, read as the reverse complement.
CTCAAGGTCGTGAAAAGCGGCTTTAATGCGCGGATTCGCGTATTTCACGGGTGTCGCGAGATCGCCG
>CACYBV010000267.1 GCA_902772745.1 uncultured Eubacteriales bacterium | reverse complement strand
GTCCGGGAGAAAGTTTACCTGACTTTCACGGTCAGATGCTCCGACTCCCTGTACGGACGTACGAGAAGGAAGATCGCGCCGCCGAGAAGCACAAGCGCAATGATAAATCCGATCACATTTCCCGAACCGGTGAAGATATTCACGATCTGGTAAATGACAAAGGCAGCGATATAGGCAAATAAGCACTCATAGGCAATCGCAAAAGCCGTCCACTTGCCGTTGTTCATTTCACGCTTGATCGCACCCATCGCAGCGAAGCAGGGGGCGCACAGGAGGTTGAACACGAGGAAGCTGAAGCCTGCGGGGCCGGTGAAGGCCTGCGAGAGGTTGTAGTAGACCGAATGATCCGCTGTGCGGTACAGGATGCCCATCGTACCGACGATGTTTTCTTTAGCCACAAGGCCGGTGAACGAGGCGACAGCTGCCTGCCAGTTGCCCCAGCCGAGCGGAGTGAAAACCCAGGCGATCGCAGAACCGATCCTCGCGAGGATGCTCAGGTTGATTTCATTCTCAGAGAGCATCCGGAAGCCGTCCTCCGTCCATCCGAAGTAGGAGAGGAACCATACGACAATCGACGACAGCAGGATGACCGTTCCTGCTTTCTTGATGAAGGACCATCCGCGCTCCCACATCGAGCGGAGCACGTTTCCGATGGTCGGCATATGGTAGGCCGGAAGTTCCATGACGAAAGGCGCCGGGTTTCCCGCGAAAAGCTTCGTCTTCTTCAGGATGATACCGGAGACGATGATCGCCGCCATGCCGATAAAGTAGGCGGAAACCGAAATCCAGGGAGATCCGCCGAAGATCGCGCCGGCGACCATGGCGATAAAGGGAAGCTTCGCGCCGCAGGGGATGAAAGTCGTGGTCATGATCGTCATCCTCCGGTCGCGTTCGTTTTCTATCGTACGCGAGGCCATGATGCCGGGAATACCGCAGCCTGTTCCGATCAGGATCGGAATGAAGGATTTTCCGGAAAGGCCGAAGCGGCGGAAAATCCGGTCCAAAACGAAGGCGACACGCGCCATGTAGCCGCAGGCCTCGATGAAAGCAAGAAGGAAGAAGAGTACGAGCATCTGCGGAACAAAGCCGAGGACCGCGCCGACGCCGGCGACAATACCGTCGAGGATCAGGCCTTTAACACATTCCGCCGCGTTCATCTTGTCCAGAAGGTTCTCGATCAGGACCGGGATACCGGGCACCCAGACGCCGTCCGCTGCAGGATCCGGTGCTTCAAATCCTTTTTCTTCGAAGTAAGCCGCAGCATCTTTGAAAGACATGGCGCAGACGTCATCTGCTGCGTCTTCCGGGACGACGTCAAAATAAACCGTGAGCTCGCTTTCTTCAAGCGTTTCCTCGTCTTCAAGTGTAACAACGGCGGTCTCTTCATCGGAGCTGAAGTCTTTGATTTCGGAGAGGAGCGCATCCGGATCGAATTCCTCATCCTCAAGGTCGAATTCGAAGCCGTACGCCGCAAGCGCATTTACCGCGTCGCCGTATTCTTCGGCCTTCGTTTCGTATTTTTTGCCGCCGATCCCAAAGAGATGGAAGCCGTCGCCGAAGAGTCCGTCGTTCGCCCAGTCGGTTGCCGCTGCGCCGACCGTCACCATCGCGATGTAATACACGAGGAACATCACCGCAGCAAAGATCGGCAGTCCGAGCCAGCGGTTCGTGACGACCTTGTCGATCTTATCCGAAACTGTGAGCTTTCCGGCGGATTTCTTGCTGTACACACCCTTCAGAAGTTCGGCGATATAGACATAGCGCTCATTGGTGATGATGGATTCCGCGTCGTCATCGAGCTCCTGCTCGGCTTTTTTGATATCCTGATCAACGTGTGCGATCTTGTCCTTCGGGAATTCAGCAAGCACTTTTTCATCCCGCTCGAAAACCTTGATCGCATACCAGCGCTGGCGTTCCTCGGGCTTGTCATGGACAAGCGCCTCTTCGATATGGGCAATCGCATGTTCCACAACGCCGGAGAATGTGTGCTTCGGAACGGTTTTTGAATTCTTTGCGGCGTCAATTGCTGCTTCTGCGGCCTCCGTGATTCCGTCGCCCTTCAGCGCGGAAATCTCGACGATTTTACAGCCGAGGCGCTTTGAAAGCTCCTTCGTATTGATTTTGTCGCCGTTCTTTCTGACAACGTCCATCATATTCAGGGCGATCACGACCGGAATGCCGAGTTCT
>CACYBV010000266.1 GCA_902772745.1 uncultured Eubacteriales bacterium | reverse complement strand
TTTCCCTGTTTTCCTGCAGGTAAATCCCTGCGCCGCACTGCCCGGCGTATCCGCACATGAGAAGCGCCGGCGCGGGATTTCCGTATTCGGAAGCCGCGAAGAACAGTCCTTTCAGGCGGTCCTCCGCCGTAAAAGGCCCTGACTTCGCAAATTTGCCTGAAATTACGGCCGATACCACCGGAGATGAGACTTTGTCCGATATGGTGGTATGGCCCCCGGAAATGCACATTTTTTCGTTCTCTGCAAGAGCTTCAAATTTCCGCATCCGCCGGTCCAGCATCTGCTCTGTTTCGGTTGTCGGAAGCGTCAGCAGGAGCTGCAGGGTTTCCGGGTGAATTCCCGAGCTTAATGCAGCATTCAGACTGCGGTAAAATGCAAGTGCTTCCGTATGATCTCCACTGTAGATCGTGGTACTCTGGGCATGAAGAACCGCTCCGTCATATGAAAGCGCCTTTTTCTCCTTTTGGAGAAACGGGTGCCTTAAGACAGAGCGGATCAGGGGAATTGTCAGGATTTTTCCCTTTTTCATCGGGCAGATAAAAGCGCACCGACGACGGTGGTGATAAGCATGGCCAAAACAACCACGATGATGATTACCGCCGCGACGCGTTTCTGGTTTTTCTTGTTGGAATTTCTGAACTGGAACATGGGATATCCTTTATATTTCTGGTTTGCAGCTGTTCAAAATCATGAAATGTATTGTCATACGGACGGGATTCCCCGGCTTGCTGTCTTCGCTTAGGATGACAAAAACCTGTATCATTCAGACCGGACCGAAGCACTGGGGCATTCTTCCCGGAGAAAGCATCTCCCGCAGTCGGGTTTCCTCGCAGTGCAGATTGTACGGCCGAGGGTGATGATCTGCATGTTGTAGCGGATCCAGTTTTCCTCGGGAAGCACTTTCATCAGGTCGTACTCCACCTTTTCGGGATCGGTTTCCTCGGTAAATCCGAGCTTTTTCGAGATCCGTTTCACATGGGTGTCCACCACGACCGAGGGCTTTCGGTAAATATTCCCGAGGATCACATTGGCGGTCTTCCTCCCGACGCCGGGAAGACTCAGGAGTTCCTCCATCGTCCCCGGAACCTTTCCGCCGAAATCCGCAATCAGCTTTCCCGCACAGGCTTTGATATTTGCTGCTTTCGCATGATAAAAACCGATCGAATGAATTTCCCTCTCCAGTTCCGAAATATCGCAGTCCGCAAATTTCTGCAGGCTGTCGAAACGCGAGAAAAGCCGCGGCGTCACCATATTGACGCGTGCATCGGTGCACTGTGCGGACAGGATGACCGCAAACAGGAACTCGTAGTCCGTTTCGTGGTCAAGATAACAGATATCGTCCGTTCCGTACTCCCGGTCCAGAAGCCGCAGGACTTCCTTCACATGTTCTTCCGATGGTTTCGCCATGTTCCTTACTCCGCGTTTTCCTCATTCATGCTTTCCTGGATTCTCATCGCCTCATCCAGGGCTTCGTGATACCAGACGACGCCGATGGTCACAAGAGACGGGACATCCGCACCGGAAACATAGGCCGCAGACCACTGGAGCTCGGTCTTTTTTCCGTCAGAGCCGTTTCTCTCCCAGACATAGCACTTCGTAAGCGAAGAAACCTTCTCCTGGGTTTTGACCTCTTCCCGGTAATCGACGGGTTCGCCGAACGCTTCCTTAAGCTTCGGCAGATACTCATCAAACAGCTGCTGTTCCGTCATCTCGGTGTTGGGGTATTTGTCATCCCGCTGGAAAACAAAAGAGACCATGTAGCATTCGCTGTTTTCAAGGATCGTCGTGATGCTTGAGCTGTCGCTCTGCCTTCCCAGCAGTTTGATCTTGAGATCCGTTTCATAAGTATAGATATTATTCGGTCCGTAGCCAATGATCTTGTTGATGCCGGAGTCCGTCGCCTTATTCGCTTCCGAGAGCGTCATGCCCCAGCGGATCTCCCCGAAATGGAAACCGCTCTCCTCATCAAGGAGCGTCGAAAGCTCGAGTTCAGGCACATTCGTCTTCCGCTTGTATTCCTCAATCGCCGGACGCAGGGTGGATTTGCAGCCGGTGACCGAAAGCACAAAAGAGAGGGCGAGAAACAGACTGATCATTTTCTTTCTCATACTCAGAAGATTCCTTTCATTCAATATCCTTATAAAGCATTCCCGCCGTGCTCCGCCGGGAATGCCGCCCAAGTTACAGCCTCAAAACGACAAACACCAGACCCAGCAGGAGGAGGTGCAGCGGGTAGAAGAAATACAGCCCGTACTGAAGCACCCTGTTCTGATAACCCTTTTTTCCGTTGTAGAGCGCGATCGGAAGCAGTGCGTAATACGCCCACCATTCCGTTCCCTGCAGCATCCATGCGCAGACGGTAATTGCGAGCGCGCAGACGGCCACGCGGATCATCCGGACTGAAAAAGCGCGTTCCGAAAGCCAGGGGATCTGTTCAAGAGGCAGCACCAGAAAACCCATGAGCGCGATCTGGAAAACGCCTGCCGATCCGTAATCCGTATGGATGTAATCGGCAAAAGTGCAGGCTGCCACAAATACGACGCAGGCCGCAGCCGATCCCGCGATCAGTTTCCAGCCGCGAAGAGAAGCCGCCCACTGAATCAGGTAGATTACGAGAAGCCCAAGTGCCAGTGTAAAAAATACATTCTGGTGTCCGGGATCCCACCATTTTGCGAACAGGGCGAGGTCAAAAACCGCATCGGAAATGAAGGCCAGAACTGCGATCCTAAGAAGGTAAAACCACTTTTTCCTGGTATACTTCGCGCCCTCTGCGAGCTGGAAACAGAAGATCGGAAAAGCCCCGCGGCCGACGATGCGCATCACCCTGTACAGAGGACGCGCAATCAGGCCGGCCCGGTAAAGCGCCACGCCGCTGTGGTCCACAAGCATGATAAGCATCGCGAGAAGTTTCAGAAAAAGCGCGTTCATAATCGGCTTCAGTCTTCCTCTTCCTCAGTTTCGGACAGCGTATAGACCTGACGCTTCATCGCCATCTCATCGGATGCGAGATACTCGTCGTAGGTCGTCATCTTGTCGATCATGCCGCCCGGCAGGAATTCGATGATGCGGTTTGCAGTCGTCTGAACGAGCTGGTGGTCACGGCAGCAGAACAGGATCACACCCGGGAACTTCATCATGCCCTGGTTCAGTGCAGTGATCGATTCCATGTCGAGGTGATTCGTCGGCTCGTCAAAGATCAGGATGTTGGAGCCTGAGATCATCATTTTGCTGAGCATGCAGCGCACTTTCTCACCGCCGGAAAGCACCCGTACTTTCTTCTCGCCGTCCTCACCCGCAAAAAGCATGCGGCCGAGGAATCCGCGGACATAGGTGATGTCCTTCACCGGAGAATACTGCATCAGCCAGTCGTAGATCCGGAGGTCCGACTGAAATTCATAATTGTTGTCCTTGGGGAAATAGCTGCGGCTTGTCGTCACACCCCACTTGTAGGATCCGGAATCCGGCTCCATTTCGCCCATCAGGATCTTAAACAGCGTGGTTTTTGCGAATTCATCTGATCCGACAAAAGCAACCTTGTCGTTCCGGTTCAGTGTAAAGCTGATGTTGTCAAGGACCTTCACGCCGTTGATTGTCTTGGAGAGGTTTTCGACCATCAGCACATCGTTCCCGATCTCACGTTCCGGGCGGAAATCGATATAGGGATATTTTCTCGAAGAAGGCCGGATGTCATCAAGCTGGATTTTCTCCAGTGCGCGCTTTCTCGAAGTCGCCTGCTTGGATTTCGAGGCGTTTGCGGAGAAACGCTGGATGAATTCCTGCAGCTCTTTGATCTTTTCTTCTTTCTTGCGATTTGCTTCCTTCATCTGGCGGATCATCAGCTGCGAGGATTCGTACCAGAAATCATAGTTTCCGGAATATAACTGGATCTTATTGTAGTCGACGTCCGCAATCGCCGTACAGACCTTGTTCAGGAAGTAACGGTCATGGGAAACAACGATGACGGTGTTGTCGAAATTGATCAGCCACTCCTCAAGCCAGTCGATCGCAGCGAGGTCGAGATGGTTCGTCGGTTCGTCAAGAAGTAGGATGTCCGGATTTCCGAAAAG
>CACYBV010000265.1 GCA_902772745.1 uncultured Eubacteriales bacterium | reverse complement strand
ATATCCGCGGTTCGCCGCCGAAAGTGCCGTCTGCTTCTCGTCGAATTTCGCAGCGACCTCGGAAAGGTCTTCGCCGCCGATGATTTTCGCGGCCGACCCGGCTTCCATGATGCCGATCTTCGCATCCTCGACCGCATAGACAATGTCCGCACCGGTCGCCTTGCTGTTCATGATCGTATACGCACTTGCATAGGTATCGCCGACAATGACGCTGATCTTCGGAACCGTTGCATTGGCGAATGCATAGACCAGATCCGATGCCGCACGCGCGAGATCCTTTTCTGCGGGGACCGTCGCAAGGAATCCGTCGGCACAGGTAAATGTCACGATCGGGATTTCAAAGGCATCGCAGAAGTTCACAAACTTCGCAGCCTTCAGGAGGCCTTTCGGAGAGAGCCGCTCTTCCGCCGTTGCCACAACACCGGCTGTAACACCGTCGAGACGGATGAAACCGGTCACGATATCCTTTGCATAGTCCTTTTTCGTCTCGACAAACAGGTAGGAATCCGCCACGGAAGTAATGATCGCCTTCGCGTCGGTCACGCCTTCAAGTTCCGCGGTCAGCCGGTTCAGGTCGTCTGCAGTTTCGGAAACCGCCGCTTCCTCATTGTTTGAGGGCAGGATATCCACTAAAGCCCGGATTTCGGCTGCGATCTCGTCTTCCGTTCCGAATCCGTCCACGATCCCGCTTTCTTTGCTCTGGTATTCGGCCTTCGCGGTATCACATTTTTCAACCGAATTGCCGTCGAGGGTATTCGGCGCATTTACAAAGAGCTCCGCCTTTTTGCCTTCCATAAAGACAAAATCCGAAAGACCTGCGGAGATGGCCATGCCGCCCCCAGCTCTTCCGTATACCGCAGTGATCTGCGGCACAAGCCCCGAAGCCTTCGCCTGGGAAAGGTAAAGCTTTCCGAATCCGTTCAGCGCATCCACAGACTCCGAAAGCCGGACGCCGGTGGAATCCATGAGAGCGATTACGGGTGCGCCCATTTTCATAGCAAGGTCATACAGCTTCGCAATCTTTTCGGCATGCATTTCTCCCAGGGAGCCGCCGTATACGGACGGTTCCTGGCTGTAAACATACACCAGTTTTCCGGCAACCGTAGCATAGCCTGTCACGACGCCGTCACCGTCTTCGTTGCAGTCCGCCGAGAAATCCGTCGAACGCGCACGGACACGCGCACCGATCTCCACAAAGCTTCCTTCATCCGCAAACGCTGCGATCCTGGCCCTTGCTTTTGTCAGTTCATTTGTGCTCATCTGTCCTCCGATCCGCACTGATCAAAGTGCTCTGACTTGGGGGAATTTCCGCTCTCCCCCATATACCACATATCATACCCGAAATGCAAGTAAAAAGCAAGCGCTTTTCGAAAAATCCTGCTGTCCGGGACGCAGATTTTTTCCGGAAACCAACCCGTTCCTCAGCAGAAAGGGACTGTGAAAAGGGCAGGCGGACGCGGTGAAACAGACATTTTTTTGGGGCGGATATCAGCGCTGAGCGCTGATATCCGCCCCAAAAAAGCCTGCGTCCCGGAGACCGCGACGCCTCACGGCATCTGCACGATTTCATAGCCTTCGGAACGGAGATAATGGATCAGGCCGGGCAGAATCTCGGTCGTCACCTTGTTGTTGACGTGGAAGCAGTAGACGACGCCGTTGTGGGCACAGGACAAAAGGGAATTCAGGATGGTGTTTGCATCGAATTCCGCAGTTTCGCTGTAGTCTTCGTAATTGACGCTGCAGAAGCAGACTTCATAGCCCATATCGGACATCATTTTCGCGGAAGCGAGGGAAAACAGGCCTGAGTTATAGTTGTATTTCCTCATGGTGAAGCCGAAGGTCTCTTCCATGTAGGACTGCATCCTAAGCGCGTCATCCATCTGCGCCTGCAGGGGCTGAAGCACGATGCCTTCTTCCGGAGCGCTGTAACTGTGATTGCCGATATCGTGTCCCTGGTCAATCATCTTCCGCACGATATCCGGATTGTTCCAGCCGTATTCGTGCGTTATATAGAAAGTGGATTTGACATCGTTATCGGCGAGAATTGACAGGATCGTCTCCGTATGGCCCGATTCGTAACCGGCCTGGAAGGTGATCGCGGCTTTTTTCGTGTTCGCATCCGAACAGAAGCAGCGGCCGTTAATGCCTTCTTTCCACATGTCCTCTTCGACGCTTGTGACATAAGTCGGTCGGCCCAGTTCATTTTTCGGATCGGTGAATCCGGTCCCAAAGCCCCGGAGCGTCGGATCCACGGTGCTTTCGATCTCCGCGATTCTTTCGGCGGGCAGCGCCTGAACCGTTCCGTCGCTGAAAGAGGCGTATCCGGGATCTGCCGGAACTTCCTCCGAATGCGGCGGTTCCGTTTCCGCAGGTGATGTCGTGGTTTCTCCTGCTTCAGGCTGCGGCGCCGTGGTTTCCGGGGCGGTCTCCTCCGCGTCTTTCGAAGGATCGGCCGGGATATCCGGCATTTCCTGTTTCCCGGAAGTATCCGCCTGTCCCTTTTCCGCTTCCCGGACCAGCTTTTTCGTGTCGTTTACGGTAATCAGGGCGCTCATCAGGAAAAACAGCAGGCCGATTACAAGGGACGCCGAAAAACCGATCATCAGGTTCCGGGAATGATCTCTCCTTTTTTTATCCATCTCTTGCCCTCTTTTCGGGATTGAGCCCATCTTAACAGGGCCCGTTGCAGGGACAGCACAGCGAAAACAGGCAGATCGGCAGGCAGAAATCCGCCCCGAACACATCGTTTCTGCCAAACTCCTGTCCCCGCTGCCGGTAAAATGCACCGCCGCTCTGCAGCTGCTGCAGGAAACTTCGGTACTGCATATTGTTCGGCTCCAGCTCGCACGCCGTACGCGCATCCTGGAGCGCGTTCATCTGGTTTCCGAGTCCGCCGTTTGACACCGCACGCAGGAAATACCACTGCGCGTTCCGGTACGGGCTCTCGATCCGGTTCAGGACATTCAGGGCTTCCTGGTAATGGCCTGCATTGATGTAATTCGCCGCAGCCTGAAATTCGACCGGCGTATTCTGCCGCGCTTCTTCCTGCTGCCTGCGGTAGGCGCCGAAAGGATCGAAGCCGAAGCCCGGGTCGCGTTCCCGGTAGCCGTAGGAATTCCCGCTGCCGTACGAATTCCTCTGCGACGATCCGAAGGGACTTCCGGAAGAGTAACCCGAGGAATACGAAGAGCCGTAGGGATTCTGCTGCTCCCGCTCCCGGATTTTCAGGATCTGCTCGTAAGCCTGCTGAACCTGCTTGAAGTTCTCCTCCGCCTGTGCCCGGTTGGGATTGTTGATGTTCGCATCGGGATGATATCTCCGGCTGAGCGTCCGATATGCTTTT
>CACYBV010000264.1 GCA_902772745.1 uncultured Eubacteriales bacterium | reverse complement strand
CATTCAGGATCTCATCCTTATACATGAGCACCACGAGATACAGTCCGTCATCCCGCGGCATCATGCTCATGGCGTAATGGTCATATCCCGTGACCTTGTCCTGTATCACGGTCTTCGCTTCTCTTCCCGAATCTATCGGAACACGGGCGACGGTTGCATAGTGTTCCGCTTCCCTTCGGTCTTCGCCGTCTCCGGTATTTCCTGCGCTGACCGCATAATACCAGTCTCCCTTGTAAAAACAGCTCTGATTGGTGTGATAAGTAGAATTAATCTCCCCCGGAAACAGAGAATCATCACGGATTGAAGCAATCTGCTCTGCCGCGCCGTCCGGAAGCTTCCTTCGGAATGCTGTGCCGCCGTTATCCGAATACCCTGCGTAGTACAGGTATTCGTCAGAAACACTTATTGCGGTCACGTCCGATCCGAGCTGGGAAGGAAGACTCGCTCCGCAGGATGAATCATTATGACTGCAGTCCGGCTTCGAGCACATCGGGACGGCTGTCCCGGATATGCGGTCCGCGGCCATCATAAGCCAGGTCACGGTTGAGGCGGATCTGACTGAACCTGCGGAAGTGACGTAAAAGATTTTTTCACTGTTTCCGGCTGTTCCAGCACTCCATGTGTTGTATACTTCCGAATCCGGAACCTTTGAAATCCCGTCTAATGCTTCCGTTTCGCTCCGGTCACTCAGGGTTTCCGCGTTCAGCGTCTCCGTTTCTTCTGTCTCCGACGAAAACATCCCTCCGTCGTCGATCAGGAGATCTTCGTCCGTTTCCTTTCTGCAGGAAACCAGGCTCAGCATCATGAGAAGCGTAAGAAACACACAGACAAGGTTTCCTGCCTGCATGCCGATATGATGTTTATTTCTGCTGAAATGATTCATGGCATCATCCTGTCCCGTCAAATACATGCATTTCGCTTCAAAAGATTTCACGGTTGTTATTTATCCACAGCAAACGGCGTGACCCGCAGGCCGTCCAGTGATACCGCATAGGCCGCGATGAACCTGTATCCGGTTGTCATGCTGTACCAGGAATCCCTGAAATACAAATTGGATTCATCGGCTCCGATTGCCTCCGTCCACCCGTTCACCTGATCCTGGGCGGTATATTCCTGCGGTTTTAATTCCGCCGGCTTATTCGCGGCAAACTCCCGGATCTTTTCACTCCCGTAATTATAGATTTCAAAGAAAAGCTTCATTTCCGGGCCTTCTGTCTGCTGCTGTTTCCATAAGATCACAGCATCTTTCGTGAAGCAGCATTCATAAGTGCTTTCGGTTTCCGGATCCTCCTCTTTTTCGATCAGCAGCTGTGATTCCCCCGTCTCCATGTCCCGGCTGTAAATACGGATCCCGGCTTCTTCTTCAGCGTATGCTTCATAATACAGCTTTCCGTCGATAATATTCAGATTCCACAGCTCCTCCCCTTCCGGAAATTCACCTGTATAAACCGTCTCGCAGAAATCATTTTCGGGATGATAGAGAAAAACACAGACCTGTGTGGCAAGTATATGCGAAATATTACTTTCTCTTTCGGTTCTCGACTCCCACTTTATCATTTTCTCGATGATATAAAGGCCTTCATCGCGCGGCATCAGGAAAATATCGTAGAAATCAAAGCCCGTCACCTTGTCCCGGACGACGGTTCTCGCTTCTCTTCCGGAGTCAATCGGATTCAGAGCCGCTGTCGCATAATACACCCGTTCTCTCCTGTCCGCGGTATTGGGCGTATCACTGACACAGGCTGTATAATAAAAATCTCCTTTGTAGAAAGCGCTCCGGCCTGTCGAGACCGTACTGATGTATTCCGCTTCCTCCGGAAACAAATCGGTATAGCTGACTGAAAAAAGCGGCTCTGCTTCTCCGTCCGGAAGCTGCCTTCTGAATACTTTTTCTCCTGCGGCAGCCGAAAATGCATAATACAGCCATTCATCATCCGCGGCCATCGCAGTTAGAACATTGCCCGCATTCCCAATATACGCAGCACAATTAACACTGTCGTGGCTGCAGTCAGGCTTTGTGCAAAGCGGCTTCGTGATGCCCGAAACGCGATCTGCGGCCATCAGAAGCTGCGGGGTCCTGTCACCTGCAGACGGCGGTATGTAAAGCACGTTCTCACTGTTTACGGCCAGTATGTTTACGCCGATATCATAAACAAAAGTATCCGGAACCGCTGAAACCGGTCCGGGATCATCCGTACTTTCTTCACTTTGATATTCCGCACCGGTGCTTTCGCTTTCTTCGCCGGACAGACTGATTTTCCGGTCGTCGATCAGGAGATCTTCCTCCGCTGCCTTTCGGCAACAAGACAGAAGAAGTGCAAAAAGAAGAACAAACATCAGTTTTCCGAGAATTCTCTCCTTCATTTTATTGCTGTCACCCCCCAACGGGTATTATACTTTTTTGCTTTTTCTTTGTCAACATTAAAATACCCGAGCGAGAGGTCTGCCCGGCTTGAACTATATACTTATTTACTCCCCGAACACAACGCCCTGTCCGCCGTTTATCGGAAGTGCAGCCAGTGCGCAGTCAAGGGACAGGTTATACCCCTGGTCCGGGTCGATTTTCTGCTCAAAGAGATACAGATACGCCCCGTCCGATCCCAGGACCGATTCGAGTCTTCCGTCCGAAAACGGAAGTTCTGTTTCCGCATCGGCCTGCTGCACAGGATTCCCCTTGAGGTCATACTGATGAATATGCGCTTCCATAAGATTCGCGCCGGAAACGGTTTCATCTTCCGTCACAATCGTGAAAATACTGTCGCCCGTAAAATACAGGAACACGCTGTCATGAAGCGCAATACTCCGAAGATGCGTGAGCTCTCCGGCGTCCGGATCCAGCTCATACAGCTCGGCTTTTTCCATGTCATTGAAGGCCGAGCGTCCTTCGATCAGGATT
>CACYBV010000263.1 GCA_902772745.1 uncultured Eubacteriales bacterium | reverse complement strand
GTCGTACGGGGACGGCACATCATCCGGCGGATCCGGATCGTCCACAAGATCGCCGAGCGCGGTGATCATGTAATATTCCCCGCCGCTGAAGCATAAACCTACATCCGTCATCCGGTCGATTTCCTGCAGCAGGAGGATCCCGCCGCCTCCGGAATGCCGCGCCGGATCGAGCCGGTTCGCATTCTCCTCGACGAAGCAGAATACATTCATATTTTCCTTGATCCAGACATGGAAGCAGGGTTCCTCATAGAAGGGATAAAGCTTGCGCCACTCCTTGAAGTGCTCCAGTTTCTTCCGGCCTTCCTCTCTCTTTTCGGGATCATCGGACTCCAGAAGATCCTTGAACAAGTTGTCCTCATCGATGAAGCCGGTGTCCGGGCCGAGATTCGCGCGCACCGTCGTTGCAGTATGATAAATGTGCTGGATGCGGAAGCCCGGGTTGTAGCGCCAGTAAATGTGACGGCCGACGAGTCGCTTTGAAAGGTGATGGCGGATCTTGGGAAGCGGCATTCCCGGCACCTTGATCGCGCCGAAGAAAGGCTCGGTGCGGATGAGGCGCGGATACTCGGGATCATATCCTTCCTCCATCAGAACATAGGTCACGAGCCGCTGCTCGAGGTCCAGAATATAACTTTTGTTAATGAGGCCTTTTCCGGACACAGGCTGCACATGCACGAAATATGTGCAGTCGTCGCCCTTCATGCATTCATAGGACTCCCAGACGTACGGCTGGCCTTTCTCGGCGATCTGGACATTCTCCCCGTCCAGGAAATTCAGCGAAAGCTCGCTCCCGTCATCCATTACCAGGTGGAAATGTTTCCCTCCGAGTTCCTGGCAGAAAGCCGCCTTGTACTGCGAAAGACCGATAAATTTCGGATTGACTTTACCCATTTGTTCCCCTTTCCGTCCGTTAAGGACTGTAAAATCCGACAGCTGCCGGATGCAGCCTGACTGTACTGCTTTTATTCTATCAAAGGTATCTGTTTTTTTCAATTGAAAATAAAACGATATGTCCTGTTTTAACAGAAAAACAGCCGCATTGATTATTTCAGTGCGGCTGTTCCCTTACATTTCTTCAATTGTCAGCGGCTCGAGATCCGTGATGCAGACATCATGGAACCGTACCTTCCCGCGTTCCACCAGAAGTTCCGCATCTCCGACAGGATCATCCCGCATGGATTTGCTGAAAACCAGGTCATTATTTATATAAACATCATAGAAGCATCCGCGTGCGATGATTTTAACATCGACCGCCTTCCCGTACCGAAGTTCCATCCGGCAGCTGTCACAGACGCGTTCGTCCCCGCCCGCGACAATGCTCCGCTGGGATCTTCCGTAACCTTCGCGCATGGATCTCTCCAGCGTTTCGATCTCCGCACACTGCAGTTCGCAGTCCAGTTTTACGACAACCGCCCTTCGCTGGTCGGGAATCTTCATCCCCGGGATTTCAAAAACCATGGAACTTCTGCCCGGGTATTCCTTTGCCCGCAGCGCCGCGCCGAATCCGGCGCCGTATTCCGGGACCGCTTTGAAGCTCAGTATAAAGTCCCGCTTATCCCGGGCAATGACGGCCGCACTTCCCACAGTCTCCGCCTCGCCGGTAATGACACCGTCTTCGCTGCTCCATTCCCCGAGATCGCTCCAGTTCGGTGTTTTATCCATATGCTCTGCAAAACCGATTTTCTGCGGTTTTCCGGACGCAAGCTTTTCAATTGCGGGGTCATAGACGCACTTCAGGCCGCCGTCTCCGGTCTTTTGAATCCGTTTCAGCGAATTGACCGCCATCGGCTTAGTGAAATGCGAATAGATATACGGAACGCCCCGAAGCACCGCCGCGCGTCCGGCCCAGGATTCCTGCGAATCGCAGCCCGCCCCGAGAAGCAGCGGGTTTTCTGTGAACTCATAAGGACCGTCCGGACTGTCCGAAACCATATAATAGGTTCCCGCCGTATCCGTACGTCCGCCGGCGTGCCAGCGCATTCCGCCGCTGCCGTGCCCGATAAAGGTGAGATACCACCTGCCGTCCAACGGAAACATACTGGGGCAGGAAGCCCGGTTCACTTTTTTCCCGGGATAAGCGATCGGTTTCTGCCGGACCCAGTGTACCGTATCCGTGCTCGTGAGATGTGCGATCACGCAGCCCGTGTCCCGGTGCGTGCAGACAGGAAGGTTCGCGGAAAAATAACCGTGAACCGTTCCGTTTTCATCAATCCGGAAGCAGGGATCCATCCAGCCGGATTCGATCATTTCTCCGTCTGCTGCCCGGGAAACGTCCACATGCGCCCGGTCGATCACAGGGTATTCCCGATCACGAAGTTCCCAGTGATAAAGATCCTCCGAGACCCAGAAACCGTATCCGATGCCTGCTTTCCCCATGGTTCCGATCGAATAGTGCCACAGTCCGTTCCATTTAAAAATGGAGCCGGTCAGGTTCTCGCCGTTTTCGCACCAGGTCCCCGGCGCATGAAAATCCAGCACCGGCTTCGTCTCCCAATGCACCCGGTCCCGGCTTACAATATGTCCGAGACAGCCGTTCAGCATCAGGTAGAAATTATGGAACTGACCGTTGTCATCTTCCATGACAAGGTTGTCCCAGATATTGCCGTTTGAGCTGTAAATCATCTGCTCCGCCTCCTCTTTCTCTGCATCGTTTCACCGGAAATCCTGTCATGCCCGAAAGAAGCCTGCGGGCATGTATCCGTTTCGATTATTCAAAAGGAATTACAGTCCCTTTTTCCGCCGACTCAAAGCAGGCCTCCATCACACGCATTACCCGGAGCGCATGCTCCTGCGTCACGATCTGCTCCTCTTTTCCGAGGCAGGTATTGATAAAGTTCCGGTACAGCGTATTCCGGTCGAAGTCGAAACGCGGCAGAGGAAGCTCCTCCACGGAATTATTCTGTCTCGGCGCCATTGTTTTCGTAAGGCCTGCGCCTGCAAGAATCGGCGCCGTGTCCTTGTCTTCCCAGGACCGGAGCCGCACCATCTTCCCGTCCAGTTTCCAGTTTTCGATCACTGCGGACCCGTGATCCGCGTACAGCGTCCATAGCGGAAGATTTACGAAATGACAGGTGTCCACCTCAAGGAGCACTGTCAGACCGCTTTCGAAAGTCAGGTGAATCGTCACGTTGTCTTCGCATTCCGTATTCGTAATATTCTTCATCGAGCAGAAAACCCGGATGATTTTTTCCGGAACCATCGCCGCGATCCGGTCGATGACATGTACGCCCCAGTCCAGCATCATTCCGCCGCCGTGTTTCCTGATCCCGCGCCAGTCGCCGGGGATGCCGCGGGAGCCCATAATCCGGCACTGGATCTCAAAGGTCTCGCCAAGAAGCTTTTCTTCATATATCTTCCGGATGATCAGGAAGTCCTCGTCCCATTCACGGTTCTGCCTGGGGTAAAAGACTTTCCCGGTCTCACGGCTGACTTCCATGACTTCGAGCAGCTCTTCCGAGCTCATCATCACCGGTTTTTCGCAGAGCACGTGCTTTCCGGCACGCATCGCCCGGATCGCTTCCTCCTTATGGCAGTCATTCGGCGTCGCGATCAGTACCGCGTCGGCTGTTTCATCCGAAAGCAGCGCATCATAGTCCGGATAAACGTACATTCCGCGCGCTCTCGCCCATTCTTCCCGCGCAGGATCAATATCCACGATTCCCGCAAGCTCCGTCATTTCCCCGATATTCGTCGTCATCGGGCTGTCATATCCCGGTACCGTTACCCCGTCTGCCTTCCAGACCGCATTTCCGGTCCCGCTCTGTATGGCGATCGCATGTCCGCCGCCCATTCCGCCGCAGCCGATGATCCCGATCCTGAATTTTCTGTCCATTTTCATACTCCTTTTCGAGTTATATTCTTCAGGAGCATTTTATCATGCGCTTCTTTTCATCGTCGACAAAAAAAGTAAACTGTTGTTCAGCAATTGAATACAGCCCGGCTCTGTTATCCTTCAGGCGCCTCCCGTACCGGCATCTGAAAGCAGTTCTGGATGTTGATCTTTTCCCCTGAAAGATCCGGCCAGTTAAAAACCTCTCACGTCAGAGGAAGCTCCGGGAGACTGATTCCCGGAAAATCCTGACGTATTTTCTCGAGAATATGCATACAGCTCATATAAACGCCCCGTTCTCCGCAAGCTTCTCCCGCAGCAGCCGCACATCGATTTCTTTTACCCCTTTCCCTGTATTCACGGCAATCGCCGCAGCCGTACCCGCTGCCTGCCCGATCGTTGTGACGATCGGCATGATGCGGATGCTTGCCTGCGCCTCATGCGTCACAGAGATGCAGCGCCCGGCTGTGAGCAGGTTCCGGACATTTTTCGGCTGCAAACTGCGGTAAGGGATCGTGTACCAGGTACCGACCGGAAAGTAGTAATGACTGGTCCCTGAGCCTTCGGGGTTATGGATATCGATATCGTAATTTCCCGCAGCAATGGCGTCGTCGAATTTCACGCATTCCTTCAGATCCGTCTCCGTCAGCAGGTATTCGCCGTCAATCATCCTGCTTTCCCGGACGCCGATTTCCCCTGCCGAATACAGAAGACTGCTGTGCTCGAAACCGGGACAGTTTTCTTTCAGAAACTCGTACAATTCAATCATCTGCTCCCGCGCGATCATCTCCGCTTCCGTAACGTCAAACGGATCCGTCGGGTTGTGCTTCACAACGCGTGTCGTATTAAAATGCAGGACGCCGTCCACCAGAGTATTGAATATCAGCACGTCTTCGCGCGGATTCCTGATCTTCCCCTCCGCCTGAAGAAACCGGTATTTCTCCTGCATTTCACTGCGGTGCTTTTCGAATGTCGGAATATCCACATTTCCGATGCGGAAGCACAGGGTCATCGGCTGGCATAAGCCATCCGGCCGGCCCAGATGATACGGACAGCCGGCCATCACCGAAAGATCCGCATCGCCGGTCGCATCGATAAAGCATTTCCCGCGGAAAGTAAGGATGCCGGCTTTGGTCACAGCCTGTACTGCCGTAATAATTTCGCCAGTTTTCTCCACGCCGCAGAGAACCGCATGAAACAGCGGTGTGATGCCTTGTTTCCGCACCAGCCGGTCCAGCACGAGCTTCACATATTCCTCGTGAATGTCTTCCCGGCCGGCTTCATATCCGCCGGCTTCTTTTAACAGGCTGCGGAACTCTGTAAAAAATCCGCGGCTCAGTTCAAAACGCTTTCCGTCGACAGCCGTAGCATATGGCATAAACGGATTGATCAGCATCGTTCCCGGAGCGCCGCCCAGGAACCCGCTCTTCTCAATCAGCAGGACAGAGAGTCCCTCGCGCCTCGCAGACACAGCTGCAGCCACGCCCGAAAGGCCGCCGCCCACTACGACCAGGTCCCAGATCTCGTCCGTATACTGTTTGATATTGCTCATCTTTTTTCCTTTCAGTCCCTGCTCCCGGGGAAACGGATTTTCATCTTCACATGCCCGATCTGACAGCGGCCGGAGTCACTCCCGATATCATCCGGATGTTTTTTCATAACAGTCTCTTCACCGACTGCGAAAATCAGCCGCAGCCGTTTGTCCTCATTGCGGAACACAAAAAACAGATGCCGGTATTCCAGAAAGAAGATACCGGCACCTGTAATGTAATAATGGCTGTTTATGCCGTTGCGATGACGCCGAAGTCCGCCTTCAGGGAAGCGCCGCCGACAAGGCCGCCGTCGATGTCGGGCTGAGCGAAAAGCTCGGCCGCATTCTTGGCGTTGACGGAGCCGCCGTACTGGATACGGATGGCTTCCGCGGTATCGGTACCGTAAACTTCGCAGATGACGTCACGGATCGCCTTGCAGACTTCCTGCGCCTGCTCGGTCGTCGCGGTAACGCCGGTTCCGATCGCCCAGATCGGCTCATAGGCAATCACCATGCCCTTTGCCTGCTCTGCGGAAACGCCCTGGAACGCGATCTTGATCTGCATGCGGACCCAGTCGATCGTGATGCCCTGCTCACGCTGCTCCAGGGTTTCACCGCAGCATACGATCGGGATCAGACCTTTTTCAAGCGCCTTCAGGACCTTCTTGTTGATGATCGCATCAGTCTCCTTGAAGTAATCTCTTCTCTCCGAATGGCCGATGATGACGTACTTCGCGCCTGCATCGAGAATCATATCCGCCGAGATTTCGCCGGTATAAGCGCCTTTGTCCTCATAATAGAGGTTTTCAGCGCCGACCGCAATGTTCGTTCCCCTGACGGCTTCCACAACCGGGCAGATGTCGATCGCCGGTACGCAGAGAACAACGTCTGCTTCCGATTCCGCTACAAGCGGCTTCAGGGTTTCACAAAGAGCAACCGCCTCCGAGGGGGTCATGTTCATTTTCCAGTTGCCCGCTACGATTTTTTTGCGCATATTTGTATATTCTCCCTTATGTTTTTACCTGGGCGCGCCGGATGGGCACGCCCGGGTTTCGTAAATCCTTATTTGTCGTCCGCTGCCACAACGCCCGGAAGCTCCTTGCCCTCAAGGAATTCAAGGGAAGCGCCGCCGCCCGTCGAGATGTGGCTCATCTTGTCGGCAAAGCCAAGCTGGTTGACAGCCGCTGCGGAATCGCCGCCGCCGATGATCGTGGTTGCATCGGTCTCCGCAAGAGCCGCCGCTACAGCGATCGTGCCCTTTGCAAGGGTCGGGTTCTCGAAAACGCCCATCGGTCCGTTCCAGACAACGGTCTTCGCGGACTTCACAGCCTCTGCGTACAGAGCCTGGGTCTTCGGTCCGATATCCATACCCATCTTGTCAGCCGGAATCTTGTCAGCGTCAACGACTTCGATCTCGATTTCGCCGTCGATCGGATCCGGGAAGTGGTCGGTAATAACCGTATCCACAGGAAGCAGCAGGGTCTTGCCGAGTTCTTCCGCCTTCTTCAGCATTTCGCCGCAGTACTCGATCTTCTCTTCGTCGAGAAGGGACTTGCCGACTTCATAGCCCTTTGCCTTCAGGAAGGTGTAAGCCATACCGCCGCCGATGATGAGCGTATCGCACTTCTCAAGGAGATTGTTGATAACGTTCAGCTTGTCCGCAACCTTAGCGCCGCCGAGGATCGCAACAAAGGGGCGAACCGGATTCTCAACCGCATTGCCGAGGAAGTCGATTTCCTTCTGCATGAGATAGCCGACCGCGTTTGTGCCGCCCTTAGCGGTGATGAATTTGGTAACGCCTTCGACAGAAGCGTGCGCACGGTGAGAAGAACCGAACGCGTCACATACATAATCGTCAGCAAGATCAGCGAGTTCCTTGGAGAATTCTTCGCCGTTCTTGGTCTCTTCCTTGCCGCGGAAACGGGTGTTCTGAAGAAGAACGACATCGCCGGGCTGCATCGCTGCAACCGCTGCCGTAGCGGCTTCGCCGGTTACATTGTAGTCCCCGACAAAGACGACTTCCTTGCCGAGCTTCTCGGTGAGGCGGGCAGCCACGGGAGCGAGAGATTCCTTCTCGTTCGGGCCGTCTTTCACTTTGCCAAGGTGTGAGCAGAGGATCACCTTTGCGCCTTCGTCAATGAGCTTTTTGATGGTCGGAAGGGCCGCAACGATACGGGTTTCGTCGGTGATGACGCCGTTCTTCAGCGGTACGTTGAAATCGCAGCGCACGAGGACACGCTTGCCATTAAGATCCTTCAGATCCTCAACGGTTTTTTTGTTTAACATGTGCAAATCTCCTTTATTGTATTTCAGAAACCGGCCGTGGATGATCGCCTCACTGAAAAGCTTTGCCGCAGCCGCCGGCCTGTTTGGATTCATCCTTGAAAGAGGGCCCGGTCCGAAAAGGACCGGACCCTCGATGGGTTTTAGTATGATGACTGCCCTCCACTTCTGTGTAAGCCGATCGCTCCGCGCTGTGCGCTCCCGCGATCGGTTCTCGCAGCTGCCGCTGCTCATGTCGGGCATTCGTCAAACAAATCCCTTCCTCCATGCAAACACGGATCAGGGCTTTGTTTTCCTCAGTGCTTACGCAAGCTCCGCAAAGAACTTAATTGTACGAACCATCTGGCTGGTGTAGGAGTTCTCGTTGTCGTACCACGAAACAACCTGAACTTCGTACAGATCGTCAGCGATCTTCGCAACCATGGTCTGGGTAGCATCAAAGAGGGAACCGAACTTCATGCCGATAACATCGGAAGAAACGATCGGATCTTCGCAGTAGCCGTAAGACTCGCTGGAAGCGGCCTTCATCGCGGCGTTGATGCCTTCCTTGGTTACGTCAGCACCCTTAACAACAGCGGTCAGGATAGTGGTAGAACCTGTCGGAACCGGTACACGCTGGGCAGAACCGATGAGTTTGCCGTTCAGTTCAGGAATTACCAGACCGATAGCCTTG
>CACYBV010000262.1 GCA_902772745.1 uncultured Eubacteriales bacterium | reverse complement strand
GAGGAAGTCGAACATGCGGAAGAAGAGGGTATTGATTTCCAGCTTCTGAATAATCCGGTCGAGATTCTCGGATTCAATAATCCCGAGGATCCGAGAGACCCGAGAAACGGTTTTGTCACGGGCATCCGCTGCATCAGGATGCAGCTTGGCGAACCCGATGCTTCCGGCCGCCGCAGACCTGTCGAGATCCCCGGTTCCGAGTTTGAGCTCCATGTGGATACGGTCATCATGGCGATCGGCACTTCTCCGAATCCGCTGATAAAGAACACGACCGCGGGTCTTGAGGTGAACCGCCGCGGCGGCATCATCATCAGCGAAGACGGCCTTACTTCGCGCGAGCATGTTTATGCGGGCGGAGACGCCGTCACCGGCGCCGCGACCGTCATTTCCGCGATGGGCGCCGGAAAGGTTGCCGCAAAAGCGATTGACGAAGCGCTCAGAAAATAATTCCGGCAGAACGTGAAAAACGCCGGTTTTTATAAAACAATTCCAGGAGGAAGACTGAATGAACAACTTTACTTTTTATTCTCCGACTTGTTTTGTTTTCGGAAAGGACACCGAAAATGAAGCCGGCGCTTACGTGAAACGCTTCGGCGGAACCAGGGTCCTTTTGCATTACGGCGGAGGATCCGTGATCCGCTCCGGCCTTCTCGACCGTGTGAAGGCTTCTCTCGAAAAAGAGAATATTCCGTATCTGGAGCTCGGCGGCGTCAAACCGAACCCGAGATCCGGCCTTGTGTATGAAGGCATCGATCTGTGCAGGAAAGAAGGCGTGGATTTCATCCTCGCTGTCGGCGGCGGATCGACAATCGACTCCTCGAAGGCGATCGCCGCGGGAACCGTATATGACGGCGATTTCTGGGATTTCTATGAGGGAAAACGGATTGAACAGGCGCTTCCCGTCGGAACGATCCTTACGATCGCCGCGGCGGGATCGGAAGGCAGTCCGGACTCTGTAATCACCAGGGAAGAGGGCATGTTCAAACGCGGTGCATCCGGCGACGCGATCCGCCCGAAGTTCAGCATTCTGAACCCGGCGCTGACGGAAACACTTCCGCCGTACCAGACCGCGGCGGGCATTACCGATATCATCGCGCATCTTTATGAACGTTATCTTACCAATACCAAAGAGGTTGAGGTCACGGACCGCCTGATCGAAGCGCTGCTTCTCACCATGGTTCACGAAGGGCCGCGCGTGATTGCGGACCCGCACAATTATGAAGCGCGCGCCAACATCATGTGGGCAGGCATGGTCGCCCACAACAACACGGTCGGCGTCGGCCGCTCGCAGGACTGGAACAGCCACAACATCGAGCATGAACTTTCCGCGCTTTATGACTGCGCACACGGCGCAGGCCTTGCTGTGACGATGCCCGCGGTATTTACCTATGTCATGAACCACGACGTGATGCGCTTTGCCAAGGCTGCCGTACGCGTCTGGGGACAGCAGATGGACTTCGATCATCCGGAAGTCACCGCAAAGGCCGGCATCGAAGCGCTGCGAAACTTCCTGATCTCGATCGGCATGCCCAAAAACTTCGAGGAACTGGGCGCGAAGGAAGAGGATATCCCGAAGCTTGTGGAAGTGCTTTGCTACGGCGACGGACGCCAGGGTTCGATCAGCGGATTTGTGACGCTGAATGCGGAGGACTGCACAAAGATTTATCAGATGATGGTGTAATTGCCGGAAAATACAGGAAGACAGTATTTTACCCCGCGGGTTCATCCGCGGGGTTTTTCATGATCCGAAATGACAGGAACCGGCGTGTGCGTGCGCACAGGAGATTTGACGAACGCGTGCACTTTCCGGAAAAGCGGCTTTATGCTGCTCCCGGTGATTATCAATTGACAGAACCGATTTGAGCGAGTATAATATCGTCGGAGTTTTGTGCGGCTTCTGCCGCCGGCCTCCGGCAGTTTTTATCAGGAAGAATCAGGAAATGTTATGAAAATCAGCGAATTGCTTCAGAGAATTCCCTATACGGTCGTGAGCGGCAGCGATGACCTGCAGGTAACCGGCATCAGCCGTGACAACCGGCGCGCGGTTCCGGGAGACCTTTTTATCTGTACGACCGGGGCGCGTTTCGACACGCACAGTCCGGATGTCATGGAAAAGCTCGCCGAAGACGGTGTTACGGCCTTTGTCACCGACAAGGAAACCGGGATCCCGGAAGGGGCGACAGTGATACGGGTGGAGAACACAAGAACAGCCGGCGCCTTCATCTACGCGGCCTGGTACCGGCATCCGGCGGATCAGCTGATGATGGTCGGGATTACAGGTTCCAAAGGGAAAACCACCACGACGCACATGC
This sequence comes from uncultured Eubacteriales bacterium, assembly GCA_902772745.1. Taxonomy (GTDB): domain Bacteria; phylum Bacillota; class Clostridia; order Lachnospirales; family Lachnospiraceae; genus UBA1267. Next base: position 7,604 of record CACYBV010000262.1, on the reverse strand, counting down.
TCGCCGAAATTCTCAGGGTCGGCGGCCACAAGGTCGGAACGATCGGAACGAACGGCGCGATTATCGACGGAAAAGTCTACGAGCTCAGCAATACGACGCCCGAGTCCAACGAAGTGCAGATGTATCTTCGGCAGATGGTGAATGCCGGCTGCGATGCGGCGGTTCTGGAGGTCAGCTCGCAGGGCATGAAGCAGCACCGCGTGGACGGCTTCACCTTTGACTACGGAATCCTGATGAACATCCAGGAAGGCGATCATATCGGGCCGAATGAGCATGAGACTTTCGAAGATTATATGTACTGCAAGGCGCAGCTTTTGAACCATTCGAAAACGGCGCTGATCCACGGGGACGACCCTTATTATGACCGCGTTATGCAGTATGTGAATGTTCCTGTGGAGCGTTTCGGAGCGGACCCTTCTTTCGACTTCCATGCGGAGCAGATCGAAAAAACATTTGACGAACAGGAAGAACTGCCGGGCATCGCTTTTCATGTCGGCGGAAAAATCGAGGACGCTTTCTGGATTAACCTGCCCGGCGACTATAATGTGTGGAACGCGCTGGCTGCGATCGGTGTGGCGGCGCATGAACAGATTCCGCACTGCGCGATGAAGGAAGCGCTTGCGAATATCCATATCAAAGGACGCGCGGATATCGTGTATAAGGGAAAGTTTTCGGTCTGTGTGGACTTTGCGCATAACGGCGCGAGTACCTGGCAGCATCTGAAGGCGCTTCGCGAATACCGCCCCAAACGCCTCATCTGCATCTTCGGCGCGGATGGAAACCGCTCGAAAGGACGCAGATACGGTATGGGCGAAGCTGCGGGAACGCTTGCGGACTTCTCGATTGTGACTTCCGGGCACAACCGCTGGGAGAGTTTTGAACAGATCCTCGCGGACACGGAGGTCGGCCTTCATAAGGCGCCGAACCCGAACTATATCGCGATCAAAAACCGCAAAGAAGCGATCCGCTATGCGATTGAAAACGCGCAGGAAGGCGATCTGATCACAATCATCGGGCTCGGCCACGAAAGCTGGCAGGAGGAGATGGGCGTGAAGTATCCCTACAGCGATACGGAATATGTGAAAGAGCTTGTGGAGGAGCTCGGTCTATGAATAAAAAACCAGTCAACGGCATGCGGGATATCCTTCCCACCGAAATGGAGATCCGTGACTATGTGATCGGACTCGTCAAGGAAACCTATAAGGCTTTCGGTTTCACGCCGATGGAGACTCCCTGCGTCGAATCGATCGAGAATCTCTCGGGAAAGCAGGGCGGCGAAAACGAGAAACTGGTATTCAAGATCATGAAGCGCGGCGAGAAGCTTAAGATCGAAAACGGTAAGACGGAAAACGAGCTTGCGGATTCGGGACTTCGCTATGATCTTACGATGCCGCTCGCGCGTTTCTATGCCAATCACCAGGCGGAACTTCCGAAACCCTTCAAGGCGCTGCAGATCGGCCCCGTATTCCGCGCCGACAGGCCGCAGAAGGGCCGTTTCCGCCAGTTTTACCAGTGCGACATTGATATTCTCGGGGATGCGTCAAACCTCTGCGAAATCGAGCTGATTCTCGCGACAACGACGCTTCTTCGGAAGATCGGATTCAAGGGTTTTGAGATCCGCATCAACGACCGGAGGCTTCTTCGTGCGATGGCCGGATACGCCGGCTTCCCGGAAGACCGGGTAGATGAAGTGTTCATTACGCTCGACAAGATGGACAAGATCGGAATCGGCGGCGTCCGGGAAGAACTTGTCTCTTCGGGCTTTTCCGAGGAGTCTGCGGACCGGTATCTTGCGCTTTTTTCTGTCTGCGAAGGAAAAACCGGCACGGACGCCGTGCTCGCGGTAAGGGATGCGCTCAAAGACGCGCTTCCTGAGGGGGTTTCGGAGAACCTTTCGGAGATCTTCCGGATCGTAGGCGCGGCGAAGGACTGCGATTTCGAGCTGGTGTTTGACCCGACGCTGGTGCGCGGCATGGGCTATTATACGGGACCGATTTTCGAGATATCCGTCCCGGAATTCGGCTCTTCCGTCGGCGGCGGCGGCCGTTACGACGAGATGGTAGGGAAGTTCCTCGGACAGAACGTACCGGCCTGCGGATTTTCAATCGGATTTGAGCGGATCATTTCGATCCTTGTCGATCAGGGATACCGGGTTCCGGGTTCGAAAGCACGGACGGCGATTCTTCTTGAAAAGAACCTCTCGCCGGAAAAGACGGAAGAAGCTTTCCTTCGCGCGCGGGAGCTCAGGAAGGAGGGAAAGCAGGTTCTGGTGACGGCGATGGCCAAGAACAGACGCTTCCAGAAAGAGCAGCTCGCGGCCGAAGGGTATCAGGAGATCATAGACATTTACGAAAGACCGCTGGAGTGAATGATAACCCGTGAGGGAACAATGCGTTTGCCCGGGATGACAGAAAACCATGCGTCATGCCGGGCGAAGCGGAGCCGAGACATCCCGTCCGGGATGACAGTAAATAAACAGGAGAAGAACATGAACAGAGTATACCTCAAAGATGTGCGAGAGCATCTCAATGAAGAAATCCTTGTGCAGGGTTTTGTGGAGAATTTCAGGAACGGCAAATCGATGGCCTTCATTGTACTGAAGGACATCACGGGAAAGCTGCAGATCACGGTGGAAAAGGAAAAACTCCCGGAAATCGCAGAGGCGATCGAGCCCCTGACCGGGGACTCGGTGATCTCGGTCACAGGGACGGTTTTTGAAAGCGAATACGTCAAGCTGAACGGCCTCGAGATGATTCCGTCTTCCGTGAAGGTGGAGTCGATCGCGTCGGCGCTGCCGATCCAGCGCGAGGAAATCCCGGCGACAAAGAAGCGTCCCGGCGTTCCCCGCTCCGGTATCGACGACCGTCTGGATTTCCGCTGGATTGACCTCCGGACCGACAAAAACCAGCTGCTGTTCAAGGTGCAGACCGTGATGAGCAGGGCGCTCAGGGATTTCCTTCTTGAGCGGAACTTCATTGAGATCCATACGCCGAAGCTGATCGGCGCGGCCAGCGAGTCCGGCTCCGAAGTCTTCGAAGTGAAGTACTTTGACCGCAATGCCTACCTTGCACAGAGCCCGCAGTTTTATAAACAGATGGCGATGGCGGCCGGATTCGACCGGATTTTCGAGTGCGGACCGGTGTTCCGCGCGGAGAAGAGTTATACTTCGAAGCATACGACGGAATTCACCGGCTTCGACCTGGAGTTCAGCTACATCACTTCCTTCCGCGACGTGATGAAGATGGAAGAGGAGATGCTGAAATATATGCTTCAGGAAGTGAAGGCACAGTACGGTGATGCGGTCGAGGAATGTTTCGGTCTTCCCGTGATTGTACCCGAGACTCCGTTCCCGGTGGTAACGCTTGCCGAACTTTACAGGGGCCTCGAGGAAGATTACGGCTATACGGTTCCGGATTCCGAAAAGGGCGATCTTACAACCGACGCCGAGCGCCTGAGCTACGAGTGGACGAAGAAGCATTTCGATCATGAATTCCTGTTTGTGACGGATTACAGCGCAGAGAAGCGCGCATTTTACCATATGCGGGATGAAAACGGAGTCCCGCAGGGCTACGACCTCATCTGGCGCGGAACGGAGATTACGACCGGTGCGCAGCGTGAGCACCGCTATGAAATCCTGAAAGCGCAGGCGGAAGAGAAAGGGCTTAAGGACGACGTTGAGTTCTACCTTGAGTTCTTCAAATACGGCTGCCCGCCTCACGGAGGCTTCGGCCTGGGCGTGGACCGCTTGACCATGCTTCTGTGCGGACTTCACATCAACGAGGCGATGTTCCTGTTCCGGAGTCCGAAGAGGCTGACACCGTAAGAAAACCGGCAAAGTGATGGGATCCCTCGACTCGGACTGCGTCCCAGCCCGGGATGACATCCAGGGGTGTGTCATATCGTGCGGAACGAAGCGAAGTCGGGAATCCCATAAGGATTTGAAATCAGTACAGGGGGGATACCATGGATTACAGAAAGTTTATCGAAGACGGGCAGGCGGTTATGGGCTGTGAATTCGGCTCGACGAGAATCAAGGCCGTGCTGGTGGATCAGGATCATAACGTGATCGCTCAGGGCGATCATGTCTGGGAGAACCGTTATGAAGGCGGCTACTGGACTTATTCCCTTCAGGACATCTGGGACGGTCTTCAGGACTGCATTAAAAACCTGCGGGCGGACGTTTTCGAAAAGTACGGCGTCGAGCTTGAAACCATGAAGGCCATGGGCTTCTCCGCGATGATGCACGGCTACATGGCATTTGATAAAGACGGAAAGCTGCTGGTTCCGTTCCGTACCTGGCGGAACCAGACCACGGGAGAAGCGGCTGCCGAGCTTTCGGAGCTGTTCCGCTTCAACATTCCGCAGCGCTGGACGATCGCACACCTTCGGCAGGCGATCCTTTCGAAGGAGCCGCATGTTCCGGAAATCGATTTTGTCGACACGCTTGCAGGATATGTGCATTATATGATGACCGGCGAGAAGGTCGTCGGCCTCGGTGAAGGCTCGGGCATCATTCCGCTGGATTCGGAGACGATGGATTACGACCAGAAGATGGTCGACATCTTTGATGAACTTTCGGAAAAGGCCGGCTTCACAAAGAAAGTCCGCGACGTTCTTCCCAAGGTCTTAAACTGCGGCGATATCGGCGGATATCTTACGAAAGAAGGTGCGAAGCTTCTGGATCCTACGGGCCACATCAGACCCGGCATCCCGGTCTGCCCGCCGGAAGGAGACGCCGGAACCGGTATGGCGGCGACGAATTCCGTACTGAAGCGGACGGGAAATGTTTCCGCAGGAACTTCTGTATTCTCCATGATCGTTCTCGAAAAGCCGCTGTCGGATTATTATGAAGAGATCGACATGGTGACGACGCCGGACGGATCTCCCGTTGCGATGGTGCACTGCTCGAACTGCACCTCTGACCTGAACGCCTGGGTGAAGCTTTTCAGGGAAAACCTGGAACTTATGGGCGTCAAAGCTGATATGAACGAGCTTTACGGAAAGCTCTACAACGAAGCGCTGAAGGGAGATCCGGACTGCGGCGGCGTTATGGCTTACAACTATGTGTCCGGAGAAGTCATCACCGGTCTCGATGAAGGCCGCCCGATGATCGTCCGTACGCCGGAAGCGGATTTCTCGCTTGCGAATTTCATGCGCGCCAATATCTACAGCGCTTTTGCGACGCTGAAGATCGGCAACGATATCCTGATGAAGAAGGAGCATGTCGGCGTCGACACGCTGTTCGGCCACGGCGGTATTTTCAAGACCAAAGGTGTCGCACAGCAGTTTTTGGCGGACGCTCTGAACGCGCCGGTCGCCGTGATGACGACCGCCGGAGAGGGCGGTCCCTGGGGCATGGCGCTGATCGCTTCCTACATGGTCAACCGCGATCAGGACGAAACATTCCCGCACTTCCTTTCCGAGAAGGTATTCCATGGTGATAAGGGCGAGACGCTCTTCCCGGATCGTGTGGGCGTGGAAGGCTTTGACCGCTTCCTCGAGAAGTACAGGGCCGGTCTTGCAGCGGAAAAAGCGGCGGTGGAGAAGCTGTAAAGGAGAAAAAAATGCTGGAAACCCTGAAAAAAGAAGTATATGAAGCCAATATGGAACTTTTGGAAAAAGGCCTTGTGATCTATACCTGGGGCAATGTCAGCGGAATCGACCGCGAATCGGGGCTTGTCGTGATCAAGCCGAGCGGAGTGGACTACGATAAGCTTTCGCCGGACAACATGACAGTCGTGGACCTTGACGGGAATATCGTGGAAGGACCCTACAAGCCTTCGTCCGACACCGCGACGCACCTTGTGCTGTATAAAAAGTACCCGGCGGTCGGCGGAATCGTTCATACTCATTCGGTCTGGGCGGTGACATTCGCGCAGGCCGGGATGAAGATCCCGGCGCTCGGAACGACGCATGCGGACTATTTCTACGGCGACATCCCCTGTACGAGGCCGCTCACGGCGGAAGAAATCGACGCCGGGTATGAACTCAATACCGGAAATGTGATCGTCGAAACCATAGCGGACTCGGATCCGATGGCGGTTCCGGGAATCGTCGTCAAGAACCACGGCCCCTTCTCCTGGGGGAAGTCTGCGAAAGGCGCGGTTTACAACGCAGTTGTTCTGGAAAAGGTCGCGGAGATGGCTTACAAGACCCTGACCCTGAATCCGCGTGCGGACCGTGTCCCGCAGTACCTTCTCGACAAGCATTATCTGAGAAAACACGGTGCGAACGCATACTACGGACAGGGAAGCGGAGAGGACCACTGAACAGGAACAGCGGCTTTTATGAAAAGCTGAATCATAAAGGACTGAATATCGGATCATGCTGGAGAGAAAAGGCGGACTGATCACTGTTTATATTTTCATAGTCGACTGTCTTGTACTGACAGGCGCTTATTTTGCTGCCTTCTTCCTCTACCGTTTCGTCCGCGGAAGGGCCAGTGAGAATGGCCTGACCGCACTTATTGTTCATTACCTGTCGCTTCTCATTGTGGAAATCTTCCTGAGCAGCAATACAAAATTCCTGCGGAGAAAGACGCCGGATGAATTCGCCGCATGCATACGGAATGTGATCTTCTTTTCGCTGATCCTGTCATTTTTGATTTTTGTCATCCATGCGGTTGATGATGTTTCCCGAATGGTCACGCTCTTTACGGTTGTCCTGTACTTTGTCCTGGATTTCCTGGCACGGATTCTGCTGAAGAAGATACTTCTTCAGCGCGCGGGACATCAGTCCGACCGGATCCTTCTTTGCACCGACCGTGTGCACGCGGAAGAGTTTATCCGGAATTTTAACAGCAATCCCGCGTCTTACCGCCGTGTGACCGCCGTGGCCTGTACGGAAGCGTTTGAACAGGGCGAAAAGATTCTCGATGTGCCGGTGGTATCGGACCTTACGGACATGTTCGTTTATGCCAGGGAACAGATTGTCGATGAGGCGGTCCTGTTTCTGCCGGATCATGACGAGCGGAAAATGCGTCAGTACCTGGACGAATTCGAATCGATGGGCATTGTCGTCAGCATGATCCTGTCGGACATCGACAGCGCGCATGATTATATCGCAAGCGCGTCGGTCGTTGGCGGATATCCGGCGATGACCTTCTCGCGGGCAGTGCAGAATTCGCAGCAGATGATGCTGAAACGGATCGTGGATATCGTATCGGGCTTTATCGGAAGCATTTTTGCGATGCTCCTTTTTGTGATTCTCGGTCCGCTGATTAAACTGTCTTCCAAAGGCCCGGTCCTTTTCAGACAGAAGCGCGTCGGCAGGAACGGACGGTTTTTTATCATGTACAAGTTCCGTTCCATGGTGACGGATGCCGAGGAAAAAAAGCAGGAACTTCTCCAGCAGAACGAGGTTTCGGGCCAGATGTTCAAACTGACCGATGACCCCCGGGTAACCCCGATCGGGCATTTTCTGCGGAGGACAAGCCTTGACGAATTTCCGCAGTTTTTCAACATCCTAAAAGGGGATATGAGCCTGATCGGAACACGGCCGCCGACCGTGGATGAGTTCCTGAAATACGAGGAACACCATAAGCGCCGGCTCTCGATGAAGCCGGGACTAACCGGTCTGTGGCAGGTCAGCGGGCGATCGGAGAT
>CACYBV010000261.1 GCA_902772745.1 uncultured Eubacteriales bacterium | reverse complement strand
ACCCCTGGTCCTTCAGGGCATCCGGCTGCCATGCACCGGCGTTCTCCCCGTTCCATCGGATCGTAAGATTCCGGATCTCCATCCCGTCAAACCAGGCCGGTGTAAAGATGTACACCGTCTCGCCCTCTTTGAACTTATCGATCTGGTACATATAATCCTGGGTCATCGAAAAGCGGACCCGAACGGTTTCGTCCGCGTAATAGGAACGGTCCAGGTAAATCGCAAGTGTATCCCCTTTGTCATCGATATGGTCGATGGTGTCGCTCAGGGCTTTGATCTGTGTGTGATGCGCATTCGGTACGCCGAGATCGATCCACTCCAAAGGGCCGTAGGCTTCATCGTCCAGCACTTTCCACGCGATTTCATAGTTCATACTGAGCGACGCGTCCTGATTTACGTCGATGGTTACTGTGAACTCTTCGATCTCGTCGGTCGCCGCCGCGTACGCCCGGACCGAAGGCAGGAGAATCCCCAGGAGAAGTACGGCTGCAAGCAGCAGGCATTTCAGGTTTTTTTTCATATGCAGGTCCTCCTTAAGGGGCACTCGCCCGTAAGTTCCGCCGAATAGTTTCGGCGCTCCGTGCAGACCGGATGATCCCAGATCGTCTGCCAGTCGTCTCTGAGCATGTTTCCGAGCGGTTCGTCCGAGAGCCAGCTCTGACAGGGAACCACGTTTCCGCCGGGGGTAATCGCCATGTTCGACAGACAGGCGCCACAGGAAGGTGCGGCGATCCGGAGTTCCTCGAAAACTTCGTCCGCAATCCATCCGGGCGAAGTGAAGGCAATCTCCATCCCGTTTTCCGCGCAGAATGAAACCGCGTCCCGCAGGATCTCCTCGAGTTCCGCGCCAGAAAGCTGCAGCCGTTCCGATTCCTCTCCAAGCGCGTTCCCCGTCGTGATGAGTCCCGAGCAGGTTACGTAGATCACGCCTTTATCCTTCAGGAACTGAAGCGTTTTCCGGTAATCCCGGTTCAGCGTGCATAAGGGCGTATTGATGGAAAGCGACAGGCCGGCAGCAAGCGCATTTTCGATGCCGTGAACCGTATTCTCATACTGCGCGGCGCCGACAAGCCGGTTGTGGATCCCTGAATCCGAAGAGTAGAACGTGATCTGCACGCTGTCCAGCTCCGCTTCCCGGAGCTTCCGGCAGTAATCCTCCGTAAGTTTGATTCCGTTCGTGTTCAGCCGGGAGACAAACCATTTCGCGTACGCGATCAGTTCCGGAAGGTCCTCCCGCATCGTCGGTTCGCCGCCGGTAAAAGTCACCTGCGGGATGCCCGCAGCCCGGCAACGGTCAAGAATCCGCTTCCACTCTTCCGCAGAAAGTTCCGCTTCCTCCGAATGCACCTGACCCGCCGCGTAGCAGTGCACGCATTTCTGGTTGCAGTGCCATTTGCCGTCCTTCGTCATCGCGCTGACCATGAGGTCCATGCGGTGAGGGGCTTGCATGTACTCCGAGTATTCCCCGATGTTCATATAATGCACTTCCGCCGTTACTTCCTCGCGGTAGGCGATCTGCTGGAGCGTCGTATAAATCGTCTGGATATCCCTGCGGATGCGTTTTTTCCTCAGGAAAGGAATGATCTTTTTGACATTGTTCGCAGACCTGTCGAGAATGCCGTCAATCGTCTCCTGCCCAATTTCATTGCCGTCGTAACAGTTGGTTTCTCGGATCATTTCCGCAAGCATCACAGCCCAGACAAAATTCACGGGGACGATGTCCGCGCCGTTGATGATCGCCGCGCTCGGATTCAGCGCATTTTCTTCTTTTTTCGGCGGTATCAGATGAATCCGGATGCAGCCCGGTCCATCCGGGTTCAGCGTCGTATGCAGGACCTCGTTGAAAGTCCCGTCCATATAGGCTTCAATTCGTTTCACGGTTCTGGTTTTTCGGAACAGTTTCGGTATGGGGATCACTTCCGTCCTCCTTTTCTGTCAGGGCCCGAAATCGCACGATTCCGGGCCCTTTTCGTTTTTCTGAGATGTTTTACCGTTTCCGGTGCTTCTGCGCCGAAAAAGCGGTTTTTTCGGTCTTACGCCGCCTTCTGGTCCTGCTGTTTTTTCTTCTTTGCCGTAAGAAGGATGATCAGGAGTGCCAGAATTCCCGTAAATCCGCCGATGGATCCGAAGAACAGCCCCTTGTTGTTGAAGTAGCGGACAAAAAGGTTCGTCGTTACGAAGAAGTCGGTGATTTCTTCCGTAAAGACATTCCCCGCCGCGTCGACTGCGGAAATCGACACATTGTGCGCCTTCGTGGAGTCGCCCGGAACGATAAACGAAAGGTCTTCGCTGTTCTCGAGCGCTTTCTGGATATCCTCCGCCGTGAACCTGACATGCTCGTTTCCGTCCAGGTAAACGGTGATCTCCGAAAGTCTCAGGTTGTCTGCCGCAGAGAAGTGGACGTTCTTATTCTCTTCCGCATAGGTTTTGCCGTTCTCAAGGTCGATCACGTTGATGGTCGGAGCGGTCTTGTCGACAACGAATTCAAGCGGCTTTCCTTTGCTGTCCGCTGTATTCTCCGCCACATTGCCCGCAGCGTCTTCGGAATGAACCACGATACGGTAAACTGCATCGTCGGCAAAGTTCTCTTTCTTGATTATGTAAGTGTATCTGTACCAGTTTCCGTCGCCGCCGTCTACGATTAAATCGTAATCAACGCCTTTCTCCAGTTCAAGCGTCTGGCCGTTCTTGTAGATAATGATCCTGCTTCCGGCAAGCTTGTCGGCATTGACCTCGTAGATCGTGATGTTATCCATCTTACTGAGCTTCTCTTCATCCATCCAGACGTTGTTCAGCGCTTCGGTGGTATCGGCAAACTCAAAGTTGGAGCCGTAGCGGTTTACAGAGAAGCGGATCTGGTCTTCGCTTACATTGCCCGCGTTGTCCGTGATGGTGACGGTCAGCGTATAAATATCGTCGCAGATCTTCTCATCCCTGAAGTTTGCCATCGTATACTCGATGCCGTGACGGATATCCTTCACGGATCCCTTGTACTCGCTCTCCGGAATTTCGCCGCGGTTCGAACCGGCGAGCGTAATCCTGAAGGATGCGTTGTCGACATTGACATCGGAGTAAGTGATGACCGGGATGACGTTTCCTTTGTTTGCGGAATTGTCTTCCACGCCGGTGATAGCGAGATCAGGACTGGTCTTGTCAATCGTGAAGCTGACCGCACCGTACTGGTCGGACTTATTTCCGGCCATATCCTCGAAGTTCACCGTAAACTCGTAGTCGCCGTCCTCTTCAAAATCGATGGTTGCCGTATGCACGGTTCCGTTCTTTTTCCAGGCGGACAGGACAGGCACCGTAATGGTATTTCCGTCCAGCTTTCCTACAAGCGTCACTGCCACGTCGTCCGGATCGAAATTGACATCATCGATCTTAATTGTAGCCGTTCTCGGAGCCTTGTAGAAGCCGTCCCTGTAAACCTGATCTTCCTGTTTGTCTTCGTAGCTGACGGAGATGGCCGCTTTCGTAAGGTCGATGACAAACTGCTCCGGATCCGATCCTGCAAGCACCGCGGTTTCCGATGCGTTTCCGGCTTCGTCGGTCATGCTGATCGCGAAGCTGTAGTCGCCGTCCTCAGTGAACGAAAGGGTCGCGGTCCAGACAGTGTCGTCCAGATTTCCCGATCCGCCGGACTTAGACCATCCGACAAGTTTCGCCTCCGCACCGGTATCTTCGGCCTTAGCCGTGATCGTCACGCGGTCCGGATCGAAGTTCCGCTCATGGACCGTGATCGTCGCGGTACGGGCTTCTTTGTAATACGGGCTCTGGCGCGGAGACTTGTCAAAGCTGACGTTGATCGTCGGCTTTGTGATGTCGATCTTGACCGTCGTCTCCTTTGACGCGCTGTTTCCCGCCATGTCGGTTGCGGTCACGCGGACCAGCACTTCATTGGTGTTGTTGTCCGCTGCGATCGCGGTAATCGCCTGGCCGACGTCGTAAACCCGCATCGCCTCGTGCTTCTCGGCGTATTCTTTGTCGAAGCTGTAAAGCGTTCCGGAAGCCGTAGGCTCGGTGGCGCTTACGCTTAAGTTGTAGATGACGTATTCGACTTTCCGGAGCCCGCTGTAGACGCCGTTGACATCCGGATCCTGCGCATATACGTCAAACCTGACGTTTCCGTTGTAAATGTCGTTGACCGGCTGCACGGGATCGATTGTGACCACCGGCGCGACCTTCTCGACGACGGTCGCCGTCGTATCCACCGTCACGCCGTCGGTGCTCAGGATCCGCTCGTTTCCGGCGCGGTCATTGAGCCGTACGTAGACGATGAAATGCGTATCTTTTCCGATCGGGAAGGTGAAGCTTTCCGGAGCTGCCGCGGTCCAGTCGGTCCGGGCTTTCACCGCTTCCGTCGTCAGCTTCTCATCCGTCACGATGTATCTCACCTGCTCCACGCCCGAAAGCTCGTCGTCCGATGTGATCGTCACCGAAAGCAGCTTGTTCGAGAACAGCGAGAAGGTGAAGGAATCCAGCACCTTGTCATTCCAGGCGGTTCCGTTCTTGGAGGCGGTAAAGTCGCCGACCCGGATCGCAGCCGTCGGAATGGTCTTGTCGATAGTGAACTTGAAGGGCGCGGCCTGGTTTGAGGTATTGATCGCGGTATTGCCGTTTCCTGCAAGGTCCGTAAGGCTCATGCCGATTTCGTAGTTCGCTTCCTCTGTGAACAGAAGCGTCGCGGTGTGCACGGCTCCGCTATTGCTCCAGCTGGCCGGATCCCTAAGTTTCGCCTGCATGTCTTCGATTGCAACAGCCTTTCCGCTGATATCGGTCGCTGTTACAGTGAATACAAGGTTCGCATGCGCGGGATCGAAGTATTCGTCATTCACAGTGAGCGTCATCGTGCGGTCCGCCTTGAAAACGCTGTCGTTTCTCACGTCATTGTTGTCATAGGCAACCGTGACGGCGGGCGCTGTTTTGTCGACAATGAAGTCCGCCTGCGACTGGGTTCCCGCGGGATAATTCGCATAAGGCGCAGCATCTCCGGCCTGGTCCGTATAGGAGATCGCAAATTTGTACTCCGCATCTCCGGGGAAAGTCATCGCCGCAGTATAGGTGTCGCCCGATTTTTCGAATTTCGGAACCGCGATTCCGGAGAATCCGGCATCGGTAAATGCCTTTTTCTGTGCGTCCAGCACCAGAAGATTCAATGACGGATCCTGGTTGAAGTTCCGCTCCGTGATCGTGATTGTGTAGGTTCTCGGCGCCTTGAAATACATGCCGTTCTGTACGTCGTTGTTGTCAATCGAGACATCGATCACGGCCGGAGTCTTGTCGACGACAAATACCTTCTCGGCGCCTGCAAGATAGTCCTTGTATTCAATGTCGTTGTGCGCGGGAACCTTCACATCCGCGGCTTCCGTTTTCCTGTAGCCGACCCAGTTCGTCGCGGGATCGGTGTAGTAAAGTTCCGTAATCTCATAGAAGCTGTCATCCGGGAACGAAATGCTCGCTTCCCAGGTGTCGCCCGCTGTGTTCGTGAAGGAAAGCTTCGAGCTCCAGTCTTCCGCTGCCCATTCGTCTTCCTTGTGGTCTTTCTTCGAAACCGTCAGAACCACTTCGTCCTTGTTGTACTCGAAGTACTTCTCGGTAATCGCAACGGTCATCGTACGGCCCGCCTTGAACCAGTAGAAGCCGTCCATACTGTTCGCAGAATTGTTGTCGAACTTCACAGTCATCTTCGGCGCCGTATTGTCGGTGACAACGGTGACATGGTCGTCCGATCCGGAAACCGGGCCGCCCTCTTCGATCTTAACCGAACCATCGTTCAGGACATAGGAGCGTCCGGATTTGTCGACCGCTGTGACAAGGACCTTGCCTTCGCTGTTCGGGTCAACAGGAACAGTCAGGGAAGCTGCCTTCGCCTTTCCTTCGGGATCCTTGGTGCCCGGGATCTTTGCGTATACCGTCCAGGTCCCCTTTGCGCCGTCAGATGCCTTCGGTGAAACGAAGGAAAGCTCCGATTCGGGAATGGTGATCTCATCCTTCACGCCCGGAAGCTTCACGACAAGGTGATCGATGCCGGAGCCGTAAGCGGTCTCCGCGACATGAATCTCAAGAACCGCCGCATCCGGATAGAAGTACATCATTTCCGGAGTTTTTTCCTCGGCCGCAGCCTCTTCGGGCTCTCCGGAATCGACTTCGCTCTCGTCCTCAATCTTCTCATACTGATTAGCCGGCGTCGGGTACACAATTGTAAGGTCCGCCGGGTTGTTGAGGTCGACGATAAAGGAATTGCCGGCCACGGTGCCGCCCGCAAAGACGTTCCTGTTCGGATCGGACAATCTTCCGGCGAGGTCGCTGCAGGAGATCGTGAATTCGTACCAGCCTTCTTCGTCGAAGACAAGGTCCGCACTCCAGGCAGTCTTGTCGCCGTTCGGATCGCTGCCTGCAGTCTTCTTCCACTGTGCATTCGCAGCCGGGAGTTTATAGACCTTTCCGGTGTTCTTGTTCTTTGCGACAAGCGTCACAAGAGAAGCGTCGAAATTCCGCTCCGTGATCGTGACCGTCGCGGTTCTTCCGGCCTGGAAGACGGAAATCGAATCCTTCTTTCCCTTCTCTTTATTGTTGTCGTATTGGACGGAAATGACCGGGTCGATCGTATCGATGTTGAAGGCTTTCACCGCTTCGTCAGAAGCCCGGAAAATACCCGAAGTGCTTCCGGGATTCGCCGCGAGGTCACTGTAGGATGGGATGTTAAAGGTGTAGTCGCCGTCCTTCTGGAAAGTATAGGTAGCGGTATACTGACGCTTGTCCGGATCCGTCGCGTCAGAGCCTTCCACCTTGGTCCAGCCGCTGAATGCGGGAAGCGTGCCATTGGATGAAGCGACTGCAAAATTCACCTTCGATTCGTCAAAGTTCCGCTCTGTAACCGTGATCGTTGCAGTTCTCGTACTCTGGAAATAGTAAGCGTTCGCGTCCGCTTTCGCAGCGTCATATTCGACTTTTATCACCGGGGCGGTCTTGTCCAGCGTAAATTTCTTCGCGCCTTCCGGTTCCTTTCCTTCGTCATCCTTTGCAAAGGTATAGGACTCGGAAGCGTTTCCGGCGAGGTCGGTATAGGAAATCGACTCGATTTCGTAGTCGCCGTCTTCGGTGAAAGTGATCTCTGCGCTCCAGGCAGTATCGCCGTTTTCAGACTTGCCTTTAGTCCATCCGGAAATATCCGTGGGAAGGCTCAGACCGGAATCGTTACCGTCTTTTTTGATCTTCAGGACTACAGTCGAGGGATCGAAGTTCCACTCGGTAACGGTGATCGTTGCGGTCCTGTCTTTGTTGAAGTAGTATGTACCGCCTTTTGAGTTCGCCGCTTTACGCTGATCGTAATCGATTTCGATTGCGGGAGCTGCGGTGTCGATAGCGAAAGCGTCCTCTACAGGAGCAGTGCTGTAAGTGACATCGTCATTCTCGACACCGGTCTTGCTCCTGACCGTAATCGAACCGAACTTGTAGAAACCATTCTTTTTAAATGTACGGGAGCTTTCCCAGAACGGGTTCATCGGGTCTGTGTTGTCAAGAGTGAACTTGCTGAATCCGCCTTCGAGTTCAACAGGATCACCGTTCGCATCAACAGCGCTGATTTTCAGCCCGTCCAGATAGCTGTCATCAAAATAGTCATTCGTGACCTTAATCGTCACGGTCAGACCATCGGCACCGCCGAAGTTATTGTAATAATATACACCATCGGCCGTTTGGTCAGGTGTCTTGCTGTAGGAAACCTCAACCTTCGGGATTGAATTGTCCGCGACAATCCGTTCGGACAGGGTTTCGGCCGTCTTGTTTCCTGCCTTGTCGCAGACAATCACCTTCACCTTGCCGTCTGTCGTCAGCGAAATCGGAATCTCGCAGGTTACTTTTCCGTCTTCGCCCGGTACCAGACCCGTGAATGTGCCGTCCGGCGTCTCCGAATCATTACCCGGCAGCCAGTATGCGATAGAATCAACATCGGAAACGGCGTCGGAGCAGGTCACTGTAAGGACTTCATCTGACGAATAATAGTAAACCTTGTCTGCTTCCACGTAATTCCCGCTGTCCGGGTAAGTGAATTCGGGGGCTTCAGGGGCTGTCTTGTCGATTTTGACTGCTATGGTCTTTTCGACACTGATCGCCCCGGTAGCAGTATCTTTTACATAGAAGTTTACTGTATTTTCGCCGTTTTCAGTCACCTTAACGCTGTTGCCGTCCCAGTTCCCGTCTTCGGATGCGCAGACCTGATAGCCATCTTTACCTTTAATCTCAACTTCGCTCGTATACCAGCCGTTCGTTCCCTCAGTCCCGACCAGTTCATAAGCATCATCAGTGATATCCTGACGGGTGATTGTATACTTCCTCTGGACAGATGGCGAAATAACGTAATTGTCATCTCCGGTCCTGTACACGGTTACTGTCACGGAGCCGCTTTCGCCTTTTACTTTAACGGAAATCTTTCCGTCTGCCGACGAAGGATCGGCGGGAAGCTCCAGAAGCTCTGCGATATTTCCGTCTTCTGAAGAAAAGCTGAATATATACGTACCGTCTCCGCTTCCGCCGGTTGCGGTGATTGTCGCATTCTGGCCATAGTAGAGATCGTCGCTGTCGGGTGCGCTGACTGCAACCGCTTCCTGTGCTGCCCTGATCACCGTCAGCTTATATGAGGCGGTCGAATAAGCATATATTTCGTTGGGGTCTGTCGAAGTCGCGGTGATGGTATACTCACCTGCAACTTTAAAGGCAACCTTTCCTTCGGCATCAATCGTCGCCTGGTTTTCAGCAGCAATGGCTGTACCTTCTGCGTCCAGTTTCTTCTGCGATGTGATCTCATATGTGATGGTATCATAAGGAGCCGAGGATTCATCCAGCAGCCGGGTGGAATCAAGAATCGGATTACCGCTGTAAGTGCCGCCGCCTTCCGTATATCCCACGGTCTGATCGCCGGTCAGTGTAAACGCGATTTCATTCTCCCGGGCCAGCCCCATCTTCATGCTGATCTCGACTTGGTTTGAAGTCAGGATGTCGTCAGTCAGCGGAAGAGACGCATCCATAAAGCCTTCTTTCGTAACCGTGATATTTTGTCCGACATAGTCACCCGGATTCTGGTTCACTTCCGGGAAATAAGCCACGCCGCCGGCAGTCTCCCTGGCCAGCCCTCCGATCTGTACTGTAAATCCGTCGCCCATATCGCCACCGAACGGATATCCTGAACCGTCGACCACCGAGACGGCAAAGGAGCGGGCAAGAGGGATCTCTGCATATTCGGGAGAAATGCCGTCTTCGGTTCTTGACACAGTAAAGGAACCGCTGTACGGCACATAATTACTGCCGGAAGGCGTTACGGAAACGCCAAAGGTTTTATCACCTTCCGTCTCCACCATACCGTTTACATCCGGATAGTATATTTTGCCGTCTTCACCTGCTTCCGGAGTGCCGAAAGGTATATTTTCGTACTTGAGAGCGATTTCGGAAATTGCCTCGGTACCGGACAGAACAGGGCCGTCTTCCCCATCCTTTACCACAACATAAAACGTTCCTTCCGTCAGCAAAATAACATTGACGGATTCAGACGGGTTTTCATAGCTTCCGCAGTCAACGGTTCTGGTCAGATAACCGTTCTTCTGAACTTTGAAAAGAATTCTGTCCTCTCTCTGGACACCCAGATATTTCAGGGTTATCTTGTATCTCCCATTCCCCTGATAAGAAACATCCATCGTTATTTTGCCATCATTGTAAAAATCCGATATGAAAGAAACGTCTTCCAGGTTGTTGTTTTCAGCATCTTGGACCTGTACAATAATTTCAGCCGATTGACTTTTAAAATCCGCCCTGGCTTCTCTCGCTCCGAACGGAACTGCCGTAAGAAGCAGCATCATCGCAAGGACAAATGCAGCGGCTTTCCGAATCGGTTTAGTACTGAACATCTTCTTCATAATTTTCCACTCCTGCTGATATCATGTCAGGATCTGTTCCTGACTTCTCATGGGTTTTCTGTTTCTGACCCTGACATCATGTTATCACTTCCGCGCTTTCCGCAAATTCAACTACTTCTTCCAGCGTAAATGCGGTATTCGACGGTGCATTCTGTGCTGCGGCGCTGCCGGCTTTCGGACGGGCGCCGGCAAGGTCCACGGTCTCCGAAAGCGGCGGTTCCTGCTGAGATTTAGGCAGCTTCTCCTGAGACAGCGCCGCCGTTTCTCCGGTCATCGGTTCCGGCAGATGCAGCTGGTTCTGAGAAAGGACCGCGGTTTCCGCTTCCTGCGGATTCGGCGCTGCGGCTCCCGCTGTATTCTCCGGCAGAGCGCCGGCCGGGCTCAGTTTTGTCGTCTCACCGGCTGCCGGGGCTTCTTCGGGGATCTTCACCTGATTCTGCGAAAGGATTGCAGTTTCATTGCTCGGCGCTGCGGGGGCTGTCGGCGCCGGGGTCGGTGCTTTCTGAGCCGCTCCGGGGAATGTTGTCGGCATTTTCATCTGATTCTGCATCAGTACTGCCGTCTCATTGCCTGCCGGAGCCGCCGGAGCTGCCGGTGCCTGCGCCGGGGCTTTCCCTTTCTGAAGCGCTCCGGGGAAAATCTGCGGAAGCTTCACCTGATTCTGAGAAAGCACCGCGGTCTCATTTCCCGGCGGCAGTTTCTGCGTACTCGGCTGCGGCTGCACTGCAGGGCCTGCGCCGCCTGCGAGTGCATTGGTCGGAATCTTTGCGGTATTGACGGGGGCCGTCGTGATCCGGTGCTCTCCGGTCTCTCTCCCCTGATTTTCCTCCTTGATCTTCTGGATTGAACGTTTTGCCGCAATCCCCGAAAGATCCATGAAGGATTTATTCACTTTCAGGATGAAGAAAAGCGCGATCGCCGCTGCGAAAAGAAGTCCCGCGAGAATAAACAGAATCACAGAGATGAGTTTCAGTGTTTCAACCGTCATGGCCCGTCACCTCCAGCCTACTTGCTTTCATCTTTGTTACCTCCGTCCGTATACTGCGCCTCGACCGTGTCACGCGTCGATTTGATCAGTTTTTCTGTGTTTTCCTTCTTTTCCTCGGTCGTAGGAGAACTGGGTGTGATGCTTCCCAGGTTGTCTTCCACTTCCTGCAGAAGGGCTAAAACCCGTTCCTTTTCGATACCGTCCCTTCGGAAGTTTCTCGCATGCACCGAAATCGCGGATCGGGTCAGCTCGAGAAGTTCCAGCTGAACAATTTCCTTCTCATCCCGGTTTTCCATGACTTTCGGCAGCAGTTCTTCCAGTTCCTCGAAGAATTTCGCATACATGCCGGATTCTTCGCCCTCCATGACCTTCGAATCGATATCGCGGTAGAATGTACCGATCTCAGCATAAGCTTCGGCCATACGGGTATCCCCGTACCCTTCCGGTGCATTTTTGACCACCTTCTGGAACCATGGGATCGACTGCGTTAAACCCGCGATACTGTTTTCGTTGTCCTCGCCGTATTCATAGGAGTACCAGAAGGCTTTTCCGGTTTCGAAACAGATTTCCAGGTAGTCGTTCATGCTGTTTCTCCGGATCGCGTCTTCATTCTGCTTGATCAGCCGCTCGAGCTTCTTCGCCTCGTCCTGAGTCAGTTTCTGATCGCTCTCCCTGTAAGTCCTAACCAGGCCGAGGTATGCTTCTTTCCTTCCGGCCATGCCCGAGACTTCAATACCCTCCATATAGAGGCTTTCTTTATCTTCATAGCTGATCGCGGTCTCTGCGCGGTCCATCAGTGCGTCGTAATTCTGGCGGGCCATTTTCCTCGCCCAGAAATGTGCGCCGAGCCCGAGCCCAAGGCACAGAAGCGCGCCGCCGAGCAGTCCTGCGGTCATGCCGAGTTTCCGCTTTTCTTTTTTGCGGTAAGCAGCGTCCAGTTCCTCGAAATGCTCCAGCGCATAGAGCATTTCCTCCGCGCTCTGGAAACGGTCCGCGGGATTGGGACGGACAGCCTTACTGATAATCTCCTGAAGGCCGGAGCTTAAGGCCGGGTTTGCTTCCTGGATCGGCCGGATCTCATAAGGCGGTTCGGAAGGATTCCGGCCGGTCACGAGATGGTAGATGGTCGCACCGAGGTTGTAAACGTCCGTACGGGCGTCCGTCTGGCCCATTCCGCCGAACTGCTCCGGCGCCGCATAGCCGATTGTACCGAGGCAGGTCGTGTCCGCGAGATTCTTTTCCTTGAACTCACGCGCCGTACCGAAGTCGATCAGCATGACGTTTCCATCGGGCTTCAGCATGACATTCGCAGGCTTCATGTCCCGGTATATGATCGGGGGCTTCCTGGAATGCAGGTAACCGAGCACGTCGCAGAGCTGCTTCGCCCACTCGATGACCTTGTCCTGCGGGAGTGCGCCGTATTCCCTGAGCGCTGCAGAAAGGGAGTTCCCTTCCACATAGTCCATGATGATGATGAAGGACTCGTCCTGGTCGATTACGTCGACAATCGAGGGGAGATGCGGATGGCTGAGTTTCTTCAGGATATCCGTTTCCGCGATCAGGCCCTGGCGCACGGCTTCGAAATTCAGGGAGCCATCCTTGCGGACCTCTTTCACGGCCCAGGTTTTGTTGGCCTTTTCATTGATCGCCATGTAGACGACACTCATGCCGCCCTGGCCGACCTTGCTCAGTATTCTGTATTTTCCGTCAAGTAAGGAACCTATTTCAAGCATATGTCCGTACCGCCGCTGCTGTTATATTATCACGCTCCTGGCGCGACTTGTTCAGATCGATCAGCTGAAGGAGGCGCGTTCCGATCACGTCGGGATTTGCCATCTCCGCCGGATTCAGTGCATTAAAAATCTCCTGCGTCGTGATTTCATGCCGGAAACCGTCCGTGCAGAAGAGATAGAGTTCGTTTTCCGCCACCGGGAACAGGAAATAATCCGGATAGACTTCTTCCGACGCGCCGATGCACTGCAGAAGCACCGAACGGCGCTCGTCCTTCTCCGCCTGCTCCGGCGTCAGGTGCCCGAGGTCCACTTCCCGCATCACGAAGGTCTGGTCCTTCGTCAGCAGGGCAACCCGGTCGGAGATCTGGTAAGCCCTGGTATCGCCGACATTTACAAGGATCAGCTGGTCACGGGAGAAAAGGCCTGCGGTCAGCGTCGTCCCGAGCGTAATCCCGGCTTTTGCGCCGTACTCCTGGATTTTGCGGTTCATGGAGCGGATCAGCTCCGTCCATTCGAATTTTATAATGTCAAAAGGGAACCCCTGGGCCGCAATAGCTCCGATCCTCTGGTCGCCCCAGTTTCTGAGGGCGTTTACCATCGAGGCCGATGCCAGTTCGCCTTTCGCAAGGCCGCCCATCCCGTCACAGAGAATGACAAGAGCGACGGGACCGGCAGCTGTCTGGTAGCGCCGTACGGAAACGGCGTCCTGGTTTGTCTTTCGTGTGGTTCCTATGTCGGTTTTCGCGGAAATCAGGTAATTCAAGGAAGCTTCCTTTCTTGCTTACTGTAAAATCAATTCAAAGAACTCATCAGCAAGCTGAATATTCATCCCCGGCTTGATCTCGATGGGCATATTCACGGGAATCGGCCGTCCGTCGATGAAGGTATGATTGGTCGAGTTCAGGTCCGTGATAAAATACGCCGAGCCGTTTTTCTCAATCACCGCATGCCTGCGGCTGATTGCGGCGTTGTTGCTGATAAAGAAATCCGAGATGCTGCGTTCCTTGCCGATCCGGAGCGTATTCTGTATCGGAACCAGTTCTCTCGTGCGTTTTCTGTAGAAATATGCCTGCGGCTGCGGTTCGGGCTGCCTCTGGCCCTGCATCATTTCCGGAGATGCATATACCGGCGCCATCTCTGCCCAATGCTGATTCTGCGGCTGCGGCACAGGCTGAGGCTGTTCGTATGCCGGCTGCGGTGCAGGTTCCTGATACTGCGGCTGCGGCGCAGGCTGAGGCTGTGGGGGATTAATCTGAAGCGGCGGCTCCTGATACTGCGGCGCGGTTTCCTGGTAAACCGGCTGGGGTGCAGGCTGCGGCTGTTCGTATACAGGCTGCGGTGCCGGTGCAGGCTGCGGTGCCGGTGCAGGTACCGGCTGCGGTACTGGCGCAGGCTGCGGTGTCGGCTGCGGATTATACTGCGGCGCGGACCTGCGCTGATTCTCTGTCATTGCAATGACTCCAAGGAAGTCACCCGCCGAAAAAACCGGGGCTGAATGAAGATAACTGACCAGCTGTCCCGCAGCTGCCCTGCCTTCTTCATCCGCAAAACGTGCCTTTGTAAGAATGTTCATGAAAAACGCGCTGATTTCTTCCGGCGCTTTTTTCGCATAGACGACCGGCAGGCAGATCATATCGGCCCCCGTCCCGTCCGCTTTCGTATAAATACCGGCCGGATTGAATACCAGACTCGACGCCTGGATCATATAATCCTCCGCCGAAAGCATTGCTTCCGTAATTCCGCGGACAATGCTCAGAATCTGATCCGCCCTGACCGGACCTGCGAGAACCCGCTGCAGCGGAATCTTTCCGCTGATGTCATATTTCATGAACTCTCCGGCCCCCGTTCCGGCATATATGGCAGGGATCAGTCCGGGGATATTGTTGCTTGTGATCATCCCCTGAATCTGGCGGTCTTTCCTGCCTTCGTCAATCCGGTAAACAAGGTACACTCTTGAATTTTCCTGTTCAATTGTAAACTGGCTCATACATGTCCCTCCGAAAAAACGCGCTTTGTCCGGTCGTATTCTCGAATCGCGCAAACTCCCTGCACTTGATCTCTCCTCGTGCAGGTAAAGCCGATAATTATCCGTATTGTATTCTATCGCATAAGGGTGGGTTTGGCAAGTGAATTTTCTGCGAGTCTGTTACGAATGCCGGCTGTCAATTGTTTTGTTTCAGATTGAAACATAGGCTATGATTTGGTATGCTCTCCGAATATAAAATACTTTTTATATAACAAACTATCTGAATCAGATAATAATATACCAAGTATCGATTGATAAAAGAGCCCTGAAGAACATTCCTCAGGACTCTTTTTATCGACTGCAAAGATATTACTGTGCCGACTTGAAGCCTGCCTGCAGTTGCTCGTCGACAGAGCTGAACGCTTCAGCAGAGGACACCGTTGCTTCACCGAGGGCATTAACCAGCTCGGGGAATTTGTCCAGACTCTGCTTCATCTGTACATACATATCATAGTATGCATCCTGTGCCAGACCGTCCCAGCCATCAATGATCTCATTGATTTTGGAATCAATATTTGCCAGGATGTCAGAGAGATCCCCTGAATATCCGATGAGATCTGTTCCCTGTGAGTTCAATGTTTCTGGAGTAACTCGAATGCTTGCCATTTTTTCTCCTTT
>CACYBV010000260.1 GCA_902772745.1 uncultured Eubacteriales bacterium | reverse complement strand
GTGTCCGGAAGATCCGTCACTAGCCCGTCGACATCCCTGTAGTCTCTTTCGAAAAAAGGCCCTTTTCCGGCGTCCTGCTCCGTAACCCTGCGGATATTCGTCGTATGCGTCTGCCAGCTTAAAACAGGCCTTTTTTCGTTCATACGGAGGGTTCTGAGCATGCGGCGGTAGTTTTCCCGGCCGATTTCCACCGGTTCTTTCAGCATTCCGAGGTTCATCTCGGCATACACGCCCCGGCTTACGCCCCCGAACTTCGTCGAGAAGCCGTTTCGGATGCCCATCTCATCAAACATGGGAATACTGAAATACGGAACTTCGCCGTCGTGAAAACTCAGGTGGTTTTCCGCGCCCGGGGCGCGCTTTATGATGATGCCTCTGTCTGAAATCATGAACTCCTCCTGTAACAAAATCATCTGTCCGCTCCGGCGGCGTCTTCTGTTTCGTCCCGCTCTGCGGGTACTGCAGGCATCCGGCGTGATCCCCTGCAAGGCTGTGCCTCCCGGTTTTACGCCGAAGCGTCTTCTCTTTTTACATTCCCCCGAACGCATTCTCAATATGCGTGATTTTTTCATCCAGGATGCTGATGACGTCAAACCTGCTGGGCGTGCTTTCCGGGAGACCGTGTTCGTTAAGGTACCACTGCGCCGTCCGGTAAATGCGCTGCTGCTTCCCGTAATTGACCGCTTCTTCCGGGAACCCGTTCCGGATCCGCACGCGGAATTTGACCTCCGCAAATACAAGGGTTTCCCCGTCCTTAAGCACAAGGTCGATTTCTCCGGTTTTCCTGCGGTAATTCCGCTCCAGAACCGTCATGCCCTTCTCTGTGCAGAAAGAAGCCGCCAGGTCTTCATAGCGGCTTCCCTTTTCTCTTTTGTTCATGCAAGAATTCCCCTGATAAAGGTTTCGCGGTGAATCGGACAGGGGCCGAATTTCCGGAGCGCTTCGATATGCTTCTGCGAGCCGTAGCCCTTATGTTCAGCGAAGCCGTATTCCGGATAAAGTTTGTCGTATTCGGTCATCAGCCGGTCCCTCGTCACTTTGGCAAGGATCGAAGCCGCGCCGATCGAAGCGGATTTTGCATCGCCCTTAATGATCGGCACCTGACGAATTGAAATGCCGGGAATCGTCACAGCGTCGTTTAATGAAAGCTGCGGCGCGGGGTCCAGTTTCTCCACGGCTTCTTTCATCGCGCGGTAAGTCGCCTGCAGGATGTTGATTTCGTCAATCGTTTTTTCAGAGCTCAGGGCAATGCCAAAGCTCACCGCTTCCCGGACGATCACATTATAAAGCTCCTCCCGTTTTTTCGGCGAAAGCTGCTTCGAATCGTTTACATAGAGGATCGGATGATCTTTCGGAAGTATCACGGCAGCCGCGCATACCGGTCCCGCAAGCGGCCCTCTTCCGGCTTCGTCAATGCCGCAGATAATCCCGTAATCCGCATACTTCCGCTCGTAAAGCATCATGCGGTCCAGCCGCTCCAGTTCCCGAACGTAATCATCGTGTTTTTTCCGGTATTTCGCGAGAAGTTTCTGTACGCCGGCACGGCTGTCCGGGCTGAATTCCGCTATTTTTGTGAGCAGCCGGTTCATCGGTACATCCGAAAGAATCCGGTCGATTTCCTGTATCGTCATTGCGAATAATCCTTTGTCTTCCAAATAGTTCTTGTAAGAGACAGCAGATACCGGCTTTAATCAGAACTTTTTCCAGGACTTCAGCGGCCAGAAACGGAAAAAGACGCGCCCGAGAATCTTTTTTTCCGGAATTGTGCCGATTTCCACAGAATCTTTCGAATCATTCCGGTTGTCTCCGAGCACGAATACTTCACCTTCCGGAACCGTAACCGGCCCGTAGTCCAGAAGTGCGGAGTCCGGATTATATCCTGTTCTCATCAGTTCTTTCCCGTAAACATCCTCCTCGAGAAGGTACCCATCGATATAGACCTTTCCGCTGATGATTTCCACAGTTTCCCCCGGCAGTCCGATCACGCGCTTGATGTAGTGTTCCTTGCTGTCGGTGTTTTCCGGAACCCGGAAGACGACGATGTCAAAACGCCTCGGCTCATGAAAATAATAGGATACCCGTTCCACCACGAGATTGTCCTGGTCCCGGAGCGTATCAGTCATCGAACTGCCCTGAACAACCGAACGGAAAGCGACAAAGCGCAGAAAAAGGAAAACAAGAGCCGCAACGATCACAAGTTCCAGGATGATCTCCAGAAAACCCCGGAGCTGCTTTTTGGACTTTTCTTCCGGGCTCAGCACCCGCTCTTCTTCTTTTTCCGCCTCTTCGGCTGTTTTACTCTTTTTATCAAAAAACATAGCGTATCATCCACAGCACTTTTTGTTCATATCAAGGTTAATTATTCACGGTTCTTCAAGAGAAATCCTTCCGAGGCGCCCGGAGCGGAAATCATCCAGGAGAAGAAGCGCCGCCCGGTTAATGTCCGGTTCTCCGCCCTTCAGGAGGCAGTTCCGGGCTTTTGCGATTTCCTCCATCAGGAAGAGGATTTCTGCTCTTTCCGTATCCGGATCACGTTCTTCCGTCTGTCCGAAGGCACGCTCCGGAGAAATCCCGTAACGCTCCGAAAGTTTTTCCGGGTAGGTTTTTGAAAGAAAACCCGTAAGTTCATACGAAAGTCCGGTTTTATCGACGATATCATCGTTGACGGAGCCTAAAAAAGCAAGGTTCGTGCCGACCCGGTCGTCATCGAATTTCGGCCAGAGAATACCCGGCGTGTCAAGAAGCTCCACCGATCTGTCCAGCCGGATCCACTGGTTTCCCCGGGTTACGCCCGGTTTGTTTCCTGTTTTCGCCGCTGCCCGTCCCGCAAAGGAATTGATAAATGTGGATTTTCCGACATTCGGGATTCCGCAGACCATCGCGCGCACCGGCCGGTTCAGGATCCCGCGTTTCCGGTCTCTCTCGATCTTTTCCCGGCAGATTTCGGGGATGATTTGCCGGATTTCACGGACAGTTCCCGTTTTTCTCGAATCCAGGGGAACCGCACGGATGCCCTGTTCCTGGAAATACGAGACCCAGTCTCTGGTCTTACGCTCATCTGCAAGATCCGCTTTGTTGAGAAGCACCAGCCGGAATTTGTTTCCAGCCAGCGAATCTATGTCCGGATTTCTGGACGACTGCGGCGCACGTGAATCAAGAAGCTCGATCACAAGATCCACAAGCTTCACATCCTCCTGCATCGCGCGTCTTGCTTTTGTCATATGGCCGGGATACCATTGTATTTTCATCGTATCGTTATCCCTTAATGTAATTTTCGAATTCCGCCATATTCATCAGGACTTTCCTTGGTTTCGTGCCTTCTTCCTCGCCGACGACGCCGGCATCGCAGAGCTGGTCCACGATCCGGGCGGCGCGGTTGAAGCCGATCTTGAACTGGCGCTGGAGCATACCGATCGAACATTTTTCCTTTTCGACGATCAGGCGTCCCGCCGCAGCGAAATATTCGTCGCGTTCGTCGCCTCCGCCGGGAGCTCCGCCGGCGGTTCCCGAAGGCATCGAGAGGTCCACGTTTTCCGCAGTTCCGGAGCCTTTGACCTCTCCTTCCTTAACAAGGTATTCCACAACATCCCGGATCTCATCGTCCGAAACAAAGGCGCCCTGCACGCGGATCGGTTTATTGGAACCAGCCGGCGCATAGAGCATATCGCCCATGCCGAGAAGTTTTTCCGCGCCGACCATGTCGAGGATCGTCCGCGAATCGGTTCCCGAGGATACGGCAAATGCGATTCTTGACGGAATATTTGCCTTGATGAGACCGGTAATGACGTCGACCGAAGGACGCTGTGTCGCGATGACGAGGTGAATGCCTGCGGCTCTTGCCTTCTGCGCAAGACGGCAGATCGCGGTTTCCACGTCCTGGGAGGCGACCATCATCAGGTCCGCCAGCTCGTCGATAATAATCAGGATCTTAGGCATCTTTTTCACGGGATAGCCGTCTGCACCCGCCGGTGCGTCCCGTTCGATCATCTGGTTGAAGCCTTCGATTCCCCTGACGCCGAATTCCGCGAACTGATTGTAGCGCTGGTCCATTTCCGCGACCGCCCAGTTCAGGGCCGCAGCCGCTTTCTTGGGATCGGTGACGACCGGCAGCAGAAGGTGCGGGATTCCGTTGTAAACCGAGAGCTCGACGACCTTGGGATCGACAAGGATCATCTTGACGTCTTCCGGTTTTGCATGATACAGGATGCTCATGATGATCGTGTTGATACAGACGGATTTGCCGGATCCTGTAGCGCCGGCAACAAGGACATGCGGCATCTTTTCAATGTTCGCGACCACCGTATTGCCTTCGATATCACGGCCCGCAGCGAAGCTCAGCTGGGACTTCGCGTTTTCAAATTCATCCGTTTCGAGAAGATCACGGAGAATCACGCTCTTCTTGACCTTGTTCGGGATCTCGATGCCGATCGCGGATTTTCCGGGGATCGGCGCCTCCATACGGATATCCGCCGCAGCGAGGTTCAGCTTGATGTCGTCCGTGAGGGAAACGATCCTCGATACTTTGACGCCGACATCCGGCTGCAGCTCATAGCGTGTCACGGAAGGCCCGCAGGTGATATTCGTGATCGTGCAGCCAACGCCGAAAATCCGCAGGGTTTCCTGCAGTTTCGCAGCGGTTTCCTTCAGTTCTTTCTCCAGTTCCGACTTGGACATCCCGCCCCCGCCGCCTTTTTTCAGAAGCTTCATCGGCGGGAATCTGTATTCTTTCGTCGGTTCTTTTCGGATTTCTTTTACGATTTCCGCCTGGTCCGCCGCCGTCGGCGCATTCGCGGCTTTCTCCGCGGCAAGCGCGGATTTCCCGGCCGCTTCCGCTTTGTGCGTATTCATGCTTTCCGGACCGGAAGTTTCCTCTGTGGAAATATCGGGGGAATCGTCCGGAAGGGTTCTTTCGTATCCTTCGCTTTCCTCCGGCGCTTCATAAGCGATTTCCGGCGCTTTCTTCGGATTTCCGTGGATGATTTCCTTTTTCGAGAGATGGTTTCCGTCCGTTTCCTTCGAAACGATTTTCCCGGTTGAGGTGATGACCGTCTTGACATACTGGTCATCTTTATCCAGTTTATAGGGGATATCCGGTTCGGTTTTCACCGGTTCTTCGGGAACGAAGGCATCATCGTTCCCCGGCTCCTCTTTTGTATTGAAATACTCCGAAGGGATTTTGATCTCCGGAATGACAAATTCCGGCTCCCGTTCCTTTTTCTCCGGCGGTTTCCGGCCGCTGTTGGAATATTTCGTAAACAGACGGCTGTTTTTCTGAAGCGCATCCTCCTGCTTTCCGAAAGCGGTGTTCATCGGTGTATCCCGGTCAACGATCGTCGTATCGCCGATCCCGTAACGGGGCTGAAAGCGGTCGCGGATCTTTTCATCCTGTTCGATTCTCTGGTTCGCACGGTCACGGATCGCGTCGTTTTCTTTCTCGAGCCGCTCAACACGCGCACGCTCTTTCTGTTCGCGCCGTATCATCGCTTCCTGCCTCAGAAGTTCCTTCTGCTCAC